>JAEYLA010000025.1 GCA_023461495.1 Bacillota bacterium
TCCATATAAATTTTTCATAGAAACATATCTTGAAGGCAATAAATTGTCTTTTTTTTTACAATCTCATGTGTTACAATAAGTCGAGTATATGATAATTTTCTATCAAAGTTAAAATTATTGGACTTACCTACAAATATTACTTATAGCTGGGAGGATCATGCAGCATGTCCAACACCGAAGACAGGCAAAAGGAATTCAAACGGCTGGATGCCGTGATTGTGCAATGGAAGGACGAACAGGGCGGCCTTTTGCCGATCATGCAGCAGGCACAGGAAATTTGCGGATGCGTTGATGAGGACGTACAGCGCTTTATTTCCGAGCGGACAGGCGCGCCGATGAGCACGATATACGGCATCGCTACGTTTTATTCCCAGTTTACGCTGCAGCCAAAAGGGCTGTATAAAATCGGCATGTGCTTAGGTACTGCATGTTATGTGCGCGGGGCAGCAAAGGTTATGGAAGCATTGGAAAAAGAATTGAAGGTTGCAGTAGGCGCTACTACTGCGGATGGGATGTTTACGCTTGAGGCAACGCGCTGTATCGGCTGCTGCGGCCTGGCGCCGGCTCTGATGGTGAACGATGACGTTTATGGCAGGCTCGTGCCTTCAGATATCCCCGGTATCATTGAAAAATATCGCAAGAAAGGGTAACGCCTCCTTATGATGATGAAGGAGATCTCCTTGCATGTGCTCGACATCATACAAAACTCTATTTCCGCGGGCGCGACGCGCATCGAAATTGAGATCGATGTCCTTCATGAAGCGGATACTGTGCGCGTATCTGTCGCAGATAACGGATGCGGCATGACGCAGGAGCGGCAGCACCAGGTGCTTGATCCTTTTGTGACGAGCCGTACATCCCGGAAGGTCGGACTTGGGATCCCCATGTTTCAGGCGGGCGCACAAGCCGCCGGCGGTACGTTCTCCTTGCAGTCCGAGCCGGGGCGGGGCACCCGGATAGATGCAAGCTACCGGATATCTCACCTCGATCGTCCGCCGCTTGGGAATATGGCGGAGACCCTCTATGCAAGCATTCTGTGCAATCAAGGGATTGATTTTATCTTTGTCTATACGGTGGACGGAAACAGCTTTCGGGCCGATACGCGGGAAATCAAGGCGGTATTGGGCAATGTTTCGTTTCATACGCCTGAAGTGTCGCTTTGGCTCAGGGAATATTTTTGTGAAGGCATCGACGCATTAAACGGAGGTATTTGAATTATGAAGTCGTTACAGGAGTTGGAAGCGATCCGAAACAAAACCCTTGAAACCATCAACCTCAGAAAAGAATCCGAAGGTACCCGGATTGTCGTGGGCATGGCGACCTGCGGCATCGCAGCAGGCGCGCGGCCGGTGCTGACCGCCTTTATGGATGAAGTCGCCAAAAGGAGCCTCCAGCATGTTGTCGTCGCGCAGACGGGCTGTATCGGCGTATGCAGGCTTGAGCCGATTGTGGAGGTCTATAAGCCCGGCGAAGAAAAGGTGACCTATGTCAAGGTCGAGACGGATATGGTGGGCAGGATCGTAACGGATCATATCGTAAACGGCAAAGCTGTGAACGAATACACCATCGGATATTACGAAACGCACGCCAAGTGACGCACACGAAGGAGGATTGAACCGCCATGGAGTATTTTCGTTCACAGGTATTATGCTGTACCGGTACCGGATGTACCTCTTCGGGATCGCGCAGCATTATTCAGGCATTTGAAGAAGAAATTTTGAACGCCGGGCTCGAGCGCGAAATCAAAGTTGTGCCGACCGGCTGTTTCGGATTGTGTGAAAAAGGTCCCATTGTCATCATCTATCCGGAAGGCTCTTTTTACAGCCATATCAAGGTGGAGGACGTATCCCGCATCGTGTCCGAGCACCTGGTAAAAGGGCGCATTGTCCGTGATTTGCTTTATTCGGAAAGTGTGGATGAAGACCAAAACATCCGCTCGCTTAATGAAGTGGATTTCTATAAAAAGCAGCACCGCGTAGCGCTTCGCAACTGCGGCGTAATCGATCCTGAAAACGTGGAGGAATACATCGCTTTTGACGGTTACAAGGCGCTTGGGAAGTGTTTGACGGAGCTTACGCCTGAAGAGGTGGTGGATATTGTCAAGCGCTCGGGACTTCGCGGGCGCGGGGGCGGCGGGTTCCCCACGGGCATCAAATGGGGGCTTGCGCAAAAGCCGAAAAGCGATGTGAAATATGTTTGCTGCAACGCGGACGAAGGCGATCCCGGTGCGTTTATGGACCGATCGGTTCTTGAGGGCGATCCGCACGCGGTGCTTGAGGCCATGGCCATTGCGGGATACGCGATCGGCGCGCAGCAGGGATACATCTATGTGCGCGCAGAGTATCCCATTGCTGTCAAACGTTTGCGCATCGCCATTGCACAGGCGCGCGAATATGGACTTCTGGGCAAAGATATTTTCGGCACGGGCTTCAACTTTGATATAGACTTAAGGCTTGGCTCCGGCGCGTTCGTTTGTGGTGAGGAAACGGCACTTCTTGCCTCCATTGAAGGCGGCCGCGGCGAGCCGCGCCCGCGCCCGCCATTCCCGGCGGTCAAGGGGCTGTTTGGAAAGCCGACGCTTCTCAATAATGTTGAGACCTACGCAAACATCCCGCAGATCATATTAAACGGCGCGGAATGGTTTGCCGCAATGGGTACGGAAAAGAGCAAGGGCACCAAGGTGTTTGCGCTGGGCGGTAAAATTACCAACACTGGCCTCGTGGAAGTGCCCATGGGTACCACGCTTCGGGAAATTGTGTACGAAATCGGCGGGGGCATTCCAAACGGAAAAGCGTTCAAAGCGGCGCAGACCGGCGGCCCTTCGGGCGGATGTATCCCGACGTCCCATTTGGATATCCCCATTGATTACGATAACCTCATCGCCATCGGTTCCATGATGGGTTCCGGCGGCATGATCGTGATGGATGAAGACAACTGTATGGTGGACATTGCAAAGTTCTTTTTGGAGTTTACCGTTGACGAATCCTGCGGAAAATGTCCACCCTGCCGCATCGGCACCCGCCGCATGCATGAATTGCTTACGGAAATCACGGAAGGCCGCGGCAAGCCGGGCGATATTGAAAAGCTCGAGCGGCTCGCACAAAACATCAAGGCCTCTGCGCTTTGCGGCTTGGGGCAGACGGCGCCTAATCCCGTGCTTTCCACGCTGCGGTTTTTCCGGGATGAATATGAATCGCACATCCACGAAAAACGCTGTCCCGCAGGCGTCTGTAAGGCGCTGATGACCTACACCATTGATCCCGTCAAGTGCCGCGGCTGCAGCCTTTGCTCCCGCGTCTGTCCCGTCAATGCCATTACCGGTGAGATCAAGAAGCCATATGTCATTGAGCAGGAAAAGTGTATTAAGTGCGGCACCTGCATGGAAAAATGCAAGTTTGACGCGATCCTGCACGCATAAGAGCTTGAACCATATGCTTTATGAAAGACCGCTTTTTAAGCGGCCTTTCTTTATAAGGCTGGAATGACAGGCGTATAGCCAAGTCAAAACGCTTGCGCTGTAAGGAAAAAGAGGGTAAAATCACATGGTAGCGGCCTGTCCTGAATTGCCGCTTTTTGAGAGTGCCTGCCGTATATGGGCGGGTTATTAGAAAGGGGATTAATCTTCATGCGGAACCTGACCTCCCGCGAGCTTCGTCAGTTATATCTGGATTTCTTTCGCGAAAAGGGGCATGCGGTGATCGACAGCGCCTCGCTTATACCAGAAAACGACCCGACTGTATTGTTTACCACGGCCGGTATGCATCCACTCGTCCCGTACCTGATGGGGGAAAAGCATCCCGCAGGCACCCGCCTGGTGGATGTACAAAAATGTGTACGCACAGGCGATATCGACGAGGTTGGTGATACCTCCCATTGCACGTTCTTTGAAATGCTTGGCAATTGGTCTTTGGGCGACTATTTTAAGCACGAGGCCATTGCATTCTCTTGGGAATTTTTGACCGGCGAAAAATGGCTTGGCATCCCCAAGGAAAAATTGTTCTTTACCTGCTTTGAAGGCGATAAAGACGCCCCGTGCGATACCGTCTCCCATGACCGCTGGGTCGAAATGGGCGCGGAGCCTTCCCATATCTATTACCTACCGAAAAAACATAACTGGTGGGGTCCTGCCGGCATGACCGGCCCCTGTGGGCCGGACACGGAAATGTTCTATGACACCGGCAAGCCCGCGTGTTCATCCGAATGCTCGCCCGCGTGCAGCTGCGGCAAGTATCTTGAAATCTGGAACGACGTGTTCATGGAATTCAACAAAGTAGGCGAAGGCCAGTTCGAGCCGCTTGCCCAGAAGAACGTGGACACCGGTATGGGCCTTGACCGTACCATCGCAACGCTCCAAGGCGTGGAAAGCGTCTATGATACGGATGCGTTTACCGGCATTTTATCCGCCATCAGCCGCCTTTCCGGCAAGCAGTACCGGGACAGCGCGGAAACCACGCGTGCGTTCCGAATTATTGCGGACCATATCCGCTGTGCGGTGTTTATTTTAGGGGACCAGCGTGGGGTGACGCCCAGTAACGTCGATCAGGGCTATATTTTGAGACGTCTGATCCGCCGCGCCATCCGCTTCTCCATGCAGCTTGAAATTCCTGAGGGTGGGCTCCTGGAGGTTGCAAAAGCGGTCATCGACCAATATGGAGATTTCTATACCGAGCTTACAAATAACAGCGGCAAAATTCTGGGCGAGCTTGAAAAGGAAGAGCAGCGCTTTGCGCGTACTCTCAAAAAGGGCATGTCCGAATTTGAGCGCCTGGCGGCGACGCTCACAGAAGGCCGTATCAGCGGCTCCGATGCATTCCGCCTGTACGATACATTTGGCTTTCCGCTGGAATTCACGCAAGAGCTTGCATCCGAAAAGGGCTTTACGGTGGATGTAGACGGCTACCACGCCGCTTTTGCGGAGCATCAGAAGAAATCCCAGGCGGGCGCGGAGCAGCGCTTTAAGGGCGGCCTTGCGGACAATACGGAGGAAACCACAAAACTGCATACCGCAACGCACTTGCTGCACACCGCGCTGCGCAAGGTGTTAAAGGACGATTCCGTTGCGCAAAAGGGCAGCAATATCACGGCGGAGCGCCTGCGGTTTGATTTTTCCTTCCCCCGCAAGATGACGCCGGAGGAAGTCAAAGAAGTGGAAGCGCTTGTCAACTCCGTCATCGAGGCGGATTTGCCGGTGGCCTATGCGGAAATGACGGTGGAAGAAGCTAAGGCGCAGGGCGCAATCGGTCTGTTTGAAAGCAAGTACGCGGAACGTGTCAAGGTATATTCCGTGGGCGACTTTTCAAAGGAAATTTGCGGCGGCCCGCATGTGACGCACACAGGCGCGCTGGGGCGCTTTGCCATCAAGAAGGAAGAAGCCTCCTCCGCCGGCGTACGCCGCATCAAGGCTGTCCTGAGCGGGAAATAACACAACTTGAGCGATACGGGGAGGACCGCATGAAGATTACGTATCTGGGAAACAGCGGCTTTGCGCTGGAGCGCGACGGCGGTCTCCTTGTTATCGATTGTTTTGATCCCCAAAAGCATC
>JAEYLA010000026.1 GCA_023461495.1 Bacillota bacterium
CCCATGCGGAGCGTTTTCCTTTGGCGCATGCTGATGATGCTGGCACTGACCGTGCTGCTGGCCTCCCTGCTGACAACGGGAGGCTATATGTATTTGAGCAGGGATACCTATACCTCCATCATGCTTACCGAGCTTACGCCCAAGGCGGAGGCGGTGAGCCAGCTTCTGACGGAATACAACGATGGCAATGTGGACAAGGAGACATTCTCCCGCCTTGCGGACGGCCTGATGCGCGCCTCGGGCGTAACGGGGATCGTAACGGACGCAAAGGGCGCGCCGCTCTATCATACGATCGCGCTGGACAGCGCACCGCAGCGCTATCTTGACCTGTTGAATCAGGAACTGCAAAAGGCGCTTACCGGCGAGACCACGCGGCATGACGATATCCGCACGCCGGACGGGAGGCTTGCGCTTTCCATCTGCATTCCCGTCAGGGATACAAACGGCAATGTCACGGGCAGCGTGTTTTTATTAAAGTCCGAAGAGGAAATCAACACGACAACGGAGCGGCTTAACCGCTCGCTGCTGCTTGTGGTGGCAGTCGTGCTGCCGGTGATGCTGGTGGCGTCTTCGTTTGGCGTCAAGCGGCTTGCCGAACCCCTGCATGAGATGGCGGGCGTTGCCATCAAAATGAGCCAGGGCGATTTTCAAATACGCGCCAATGAGCGTGAAATTGGCGAGGTGGGCATGCTTGCGCGCGCATTGAACCAGATGTGCAATACTCTTTCGCAGACCATCTATCAGCTGCGCGCAGAAAAAAGCCAGCTCAATCAGCTGCTCTTCAGCTTTTCAGAAGGGATTGCGGCGACGGACAGCGTTGGGGTGCTGACGCACTATAACCCTGCGCTTATGCGCATGTTTGGTTCCGTGCGCGTCAATTCCCGCGTTGAGCTCATCCCCGACGCCGCGATCTGGGAAGCGTTTGACGAGGTATACCGCACCGGCGAAATGCAGCACATGCGCTACCAGCTCCCGGGTGATAAGATGCTGTGGATTACCGTCTCCCCCGTTGTGACGGAGCAGGGCGAGCGCACGGGTGTTGTGGGTCTCTTCAAGGATATGACGGAAATGGAACGGCTCGAGCGCACGCGGCGAGAGTATGTCGCAAACGTCAGCCATGAATTGAGAACGCCGCTGACCGCGGTGCGCGGGCTGTTGGAACCGCTGGCGGACGGCATGGTCAAGGAAGAGGAAGACAGGCAGCGGTATTACCGCATCATGCTCAAGGAAGTCATGCGGCTTTCCCGCCTGATTACGGATATGCTCCAGCTTTCCCGGCTGCAGGCGGGTACGGAGTATATGGAGCTTGTCGAGGTGGATATCAATGAAATCCTGGACGATATCCGCCAAAGTTACCTCAAGGAGGCGGCGCAGCGCGGCATCACGCTCCTGGTGGACGCACCCAAGCTTCCGCATGTGCTGACAGACCCCGACCGCGTGGAGCAGGTGATCGTAATCCTGCTCGACAACGCCATGCGCTACACGCCCGAAGGCGGCACCATCACGCTCTACGGAGAGGACGGCGTGCGCGTCAACATATGCGTAAAGGACACCGGCTGCGGCATCCCGGAAAAGGACATCCCGCATGTGTTCGATCGTTTTTACAAGGTGGACAAATCAAGAAAAGAGGGAGGTACGGGCCTTGGCCTCTCCATCGCGCGCAACATTATCGCAAAGCTTGGCGAAATGGTCGCGGTGGAAAGCCGGGAGGGGCAGGGAACAACCTTCCGCTTCACACTCAAAAAGTATGTCAGCAACGCCATTGCGCTTGGGCCCGCGCCCGAGGAATGGGACGGTATGCAATCCGATCTTGGCACACTTCCCCCCATCGTGCAGGCGCACGGCATTTTTGAGGACGCGCCGTCCGATATGGACGCGCCTTACGAGGTGCTATCGCAGGAAGACAAGCGCCCGGAACGCCCTGAGAAGCGGGCGGAACGAAAACGCCCCAGGACGAGGCTGTAGCCTGTTTGCGAAGAATAAAAAAGACCGCGCTCCATAAAAAAGCGCCGGTCTTTTTTGTATGCAAAACAGGCTGTTTTTGTGCGAAGTGCCTACATGCGGCTGCGTGAGCGGCATAATTTGTCCGTTGCCACATACCTTGTACTATATACGGGACAAGGGGGAGAAAAGAGTATGGAATTTCGGCGGAGGAAACACAGGCGCCGTTACGCTGCACCTGAAGGCTCAGGGACGGGCAAGGCCATATTGGCGCTGCTCATTATCGGCGCGTTGGTGTATCTGGTAAGTGCGTCCGCCGCGGGCACCTGGGTGGCGCAGAATGTGGTCGCCCCCGTGTTCGCCTGGGTGGATGAACAATTAAAGGGCGCGCCCGCTGCGGCGACGCCCGATGTGAACGTGGAGGCCCCCGGCCAGACGATTATCAGCGAGGAGCCGGGCAAGACGGTGACCGGGGATGTGGAAGTACCGGCCATGGAGTGCTTCGCGTTGCAGATGGGCGTTTACAGCACACAGGCAAATGCGGATACGGAGGCGGATGCGCTTCAAAAACGGGGTGCCGGCGGATATGTGATGGAGGATGAAGGGAAATACCGCGTGCTTGCGGCAGCGTACGCGGAGCGCGCGAGTTTGGACCAGGTGCGAGAGCAATTGAAAACGGATGGGCTTGACAGCGCGCTCTATACGTTTGTGGCGCCTGTGAGCACGCTGCGCGTAACAGCGACGGAGGCGCAGCTAAAGCGTATCCAGGATGGCTTTACGGCGCTTGACGCCATACGGCAGAACATCGGCGCGTCCTCGCTTGCGTTTGATAAGGAACAGCAGGAGATCTCAAGCGGGGTGGCAAAGGCGAATGAACTGCTCAGTGAACTCAAAGCGGCAAAGGATGCGTTTTCTGTCGGCGATCCGTCCGCAAATACAGTGCTATCGGCAATGGGGGAGTGCTTCAATAAATATGAGGAGGCGCTTACAACGCTTGCGGGCAGCAATGCCGAAAGTTTTGTGGATTTTTCCTCGAAAATGAAGTACACTCATTTATATATTGCACACGCTTATGCAACGCTTGCCCAGCAGGTATCTGCTATGGCGTGAGTACAATTCCACGGGAGGATACGGATGAAGATTGCCAAGGTGGCGGAACTGTTGGACGCGCGCGTACTATGTTGTGCGGAGCGGCTGAATTGCGAAGTTACTTCGGCCTTTGGTGCAGACCTCATGAGCGACGTTCTGGCCTTTATGGACGCAGAAACGCTGCTTTTGACGGGCCTTGTTAATCTGCATGTCATCCGTACGGCGGAAATGCTGGAGCTTCCCTGCGTGGTGTTTGTTTCCGGAAAAACCGTGGGCGAGGATATTCTTTCCCGTGCCATTGAGCAGAACATCGTGCTCTTGGGCACGCCGCATTCGCTCTATGAATGCAGCGGGCTATTGTATAACGCCGGTCTTACGGGCTGCAAAAGAGGATAGCGGCATGGGCGCGGCATTTGTGCAAAGCTTCCCCGTCACCCATGGAGAGTTCGATACGGCGGGCGACGCTTCAAGTAAAATCAAAGCGATCTTAAAAAAGCTCGGCATTTCTCCGCAGGTAATCCGCGAGGTAGCGATTGCCGCTTACGAATCGGAAATGAACCTGATTATTCACTCCAAAGGCGGGGAGCTAAGGCTTGAGATCAGCCCGGCGGAAATTCTTTTGGTCAGTGAGGACGCCGGCCCCGGCATTGCGGATATTGCGCTTGCATTGAAGGAAGGCTACTCTACAGCGCCGGAAAGTGTGAGGAACCTTGGGTTTGGCGCGGGCATGGGCCTGCCCAACATCCGGCGGCATTCGCATAGCTTCCACATTGAAAGTGAGGTTGGCAGGGGCACGCGCATAGAGGCGCGGTATTATCTCAACGGGGCTTCCGGGACAATGTAACGCATCACGGAGGGTCGCAACATGTTGTACAAGCATTCTGTCCGGGTGGACCGCAGAAAATGCGTCGGCTGTACCAATTGCATCAAGGACTGCCCCACGGAAGCGATCCGCGTGCAGCGCGGCAAGGCGGTCATACTTGATGAGCGGTGTATTGACTGCGGGGAGTGCCTGCGCGCATGCCCGCACCACGCTATGACGGCGGTGACGACGCCTGTGGGCGATCTTAATCTGTTCAAATACAACATCGTCATTCCTTGCGCGCCGATTTACTCGCAGTTCCGCCTCCAGGGGGATCTTGGGGATTTGTTTGAGTCGCTCTACGCCATGGGGTTTGACGCCATTTATGAAGAAGCGCGCGGCGCTGAAATCGAGGCGGAGGCATTAAGGCTCTATTTGCGCTCAGGCGAGGCGAATTATCCCGTCATCTCCTGCAATTGTCCGGTCATTCCCAGGATTGTGACCACCATGTTCCCAAATCTCATCGATAACCTTTCCCCGTTCGTCTCCTCCATGGAGATTTCCGCACGCATCGCAAAAACCGAATTCTGCAAAAAGATGGGTGTCCCGCGCGAGGCGGTGGGCTGTTATTATATTTCGCCCTGCGCCGCGCGCATGACCAATATCAAAAGCCCGCTTGGTATCGAAAAGAGCGATATAGACGGCGTATTTTCCCTGCTCGACCTTTACGCGCTGCTGCTTGAGCATATGGGCGAGGGCGGCGCGCCGCGTGAGGTAGGCTATCCTGCGGGGGCCTATGGGATCGGCACGGCGGTGGTGGGGGGCTTGAGTTCCGCTGTGGGGACTGAGCACTATCTTGCGGTGGACGGTATCTATAACGTCATCCAGTGCCTGGAGGAAATTGATAACGATCGCCTGAAAAAGCTGTTGCTGGTGGAAGCCTCCGCCTGCGTGGGCGGCTGTGTGGGCGGCCCGCTGCTGTTTGAAAACCAATTTGTCGCAAAGAACCGCAACCGCAGGCTTGCAAACGCATTCCCGCGTACGGACCTTGAAAAGGATCCGCATGTGCTTGAATACGCGGGATCGCAGATGATCCGCTATACCCGGCCGTTTGAACCGCGCAGTATTTTGAAGCTTTCGGACGATGTCAACGAAGCCATGCGCATGATGGATCGCATGGAGGGAATCGTCAAGAGCCTGCCGGGGCTCGACTGCGGCTCGTGCGGGTCGCCAAGCTGCAGGACGCTTGCCGAGGATATCGTGCGCGGCCAGGCGGTGGAGATGGACTGCATCTTCAAGCTCAGAGACAAGCTGCGCATCCTTGCGCAGGAAATGGCAGACCTCGCCAGCGCTGAAAAGCGCGGCTGATTTTTATACTGAAGGAGGGACACTATGCAAGTTTCAGAATTAGCGAACATCATCGGCGCAGCGTATGCGCAGCCCTGTGAGGATAGAAAGATCCGCGCGGGCTACGCGTGCGATCTGTTGAGCTGGGTCATGGCAAAGGGCGTGCCCGGCTGCGCCTGGATCACGGTGCAGACGCATATGAATGTGATTGCCGTGGCGGCGTTGCACGAAATGGCCTGCATCATCCATCCGGAGGGCGTGGAACCGGAAGCGGCATCCCTTGAAAAAGCGGCGCAGGAAGGCATTGCGGTATTGTTATCCCCCAAGACGGCATATGAAATCTGCCACCTGATGGCGGCGGCAGGCGTTCCAACGGTGTAGCGTATGATGAAGCTTGCCGCGGACCTGCACATCCATTCCTGCCTTTCCCCCTGCGCTTCCCCGGATATGACGCCCAGCAACATCGCCAATATGGCATACCTCAAGGGCCTGCAGGTCATTGCCGTATGCGATCACAACTGCGCCTACAATCTTCCGGCCGTCAAGGCGGCGGCGGAGGAACGGGGGTTGATATTCCTGCCCGGCATTGAAGTGGAAACGCGCGAAGAGGTGCATGTGCTCACGCTGTTTCCGGCACTCGAGCCTGCCATGGAGTTTGGCGGATGGGCATATGCAAGCCTTCCGGAGATCCAAAACCGCCCATCGTTCTTTGGCGAGCAGACCATTATGGACGCAAACGATCAGGTGGTGGGCACGGAACCGCGCCTTTTGATCCAGTCCACTACCCGCTCCATCGACGAGGTGGTAGAGACCTGCCGCAAGCTTGGCGGCGTGCCGGTTCCCGCGCATATCAACAAGACTTCTAACTCTATGCTCAAAAGCCTGGGCTTCCTTCCGCCCAACCTGCAGCTGACCGCCATTGAGGTCTGCCCGCAAAATACGCTTGTGGGTGTGGAAATCTCCCGCTACCATGTGCTGTATAATTCGGATGCGCATACGCTGGGGGAAATTTCGGAGCCAAATCATTTTATCTTGGCATACGATCCTACGCCGGAGGGAGTCTTGCGGTATCTGGCACAGCCCAAATAGCGTATTACCTGTGCTTATCGATTGGCAGTGAATTCCTGTATACAATAATGCAATGTATAAAAATCCACAATCCGCAGGCCGGGCAAGCCTGCGGATTGCGTTCTTCTGCGGGAGATACGGGAGAATATTGCAGGGTGCAAAATATCATGCGAAATGAATGCGATATTTGAATTGAAACAATAAAAACAATACTGTATAATTATACGTAAAAATCAGCATATGTACCGGAATGGGCAAGCAAACCCCTCTTTCGGCCCCGCGAAAAAGCTGATACACTAAAGGGAATTGGCGGCAAACAAGAATGTTTTCCCCCAAAAGGCAAGGAGGAACCTTGGATGATTACTCTTTCATCGCATGGCGTTTATTTGAAGGATGGCGTACCGGCACCGGGCGGGGAAGGATTTGCTTCACCGCAGGAGGCGCGGCAGCAGACCATTGCAAGCGGGATTCTGCGCGCGCATAACCGCTCCGGCCGGTTGGATAAATTGAATATCCGGTTTGATAAACTTATCTCTCATGACATCACCTATGTGGGCGTCATTCAGACGGCGCGCGGCTCGGGGCTAAACGCCTTTCCCGTGCCCTATGCGATGACCAACTGCCACAACTCGCTGTGCGCTGTCGGCGGCACCATCAATGAGGACGACCATGTGTTCGGCCTTTCCGCAGCGAAGAAGTATGGCGGCGTCTATGTGCCCGCAAACCTGAGCGTCATCCATATGTATGCGCGCGAGGAAATGGCGGAATGCGGCGGCATGATCCTGGGCTCGGACAGCCACACGCGCTACGGCGCGCTCGGCTGTATGGGCGTTGGCGAGGGCGGCCCGGAGATCGTTAAGCAGCTGTTAAAGAACACCTACGATGTGGACGCGCCTGAGGTGGTGCTCGTCTATGTGACGGGAACACCCAGAAAAGGCGTGGGCCCCCACGATGTGGCGCTATCACTCGTTGGCGCAACGTTCAAAAACGGCTTCTTAAAGAACAAGGTGCTCGAATTCGTGGGCCCGGGCATCAAAAACTTGTCTGTGGAGTACCGCAACGGCATCGATGTAATGACAACGGAGACCACCTGCCTCTCTTCCATTTGGCAGACGGATGAAAAGGTTGCGGACTACTATCGCATCCAGGGCCGTCCCGAAGCTTATCGGGAACTGAAGCCCGGCGATTGCGCCTATTACGACAGCATAATCGAGCTTGACCTGAGTAAGGTCAA
Organism: Bacillota bacterium; assembly: GCA_023461495.1. Classification (GTDB taxonomy): domain Bacteria; phylum Bacillota; class Clostridia; order Christensenellales; family CAG-138; genus JAEYLA01. The sequence continues at coordinate 7,482 of JAEYLA010000026.1, forward strand.
GTGTATGATCGCGCTGCCCTTCCACCCGGCGAATACCATGACCATCAACGATTTGAACACGAACCTCTTTGACGCGCTCCACGGGGTAGAGCAGGAGATCGAGAAGCAGTTTGCAGGAAGCATCAAGCTCGACATGGTCTCGAAGATCAGGGACGGCAAGCTGTGGACGGATCAGGGCATTATTGCGGGCTGCGCGGGCGGTCTGTTTGAAAACATCGCGGATGCCGCGGCCATATTGGAGGGCGCGAGCACCGGCAACGGCTACTTCTCGCTTTCTGTGTATCCCGGCTCCATGCCGGTCAATCTGGAGCTTTCTAAAGCCGGCGTACTTACAAAGCTCATTGAAGCGGGCGCCGTCATCAAGCCCGCGTTCTGCGGCCCGTGCTTTGGCGCGGGGGATGTGCCCTCCAATAACGGCTTCTCTATCCGCCACACCACGCGCAACTTCCCCAACCGCGAGGGCAGCAAGCCCAACCAGGGGCAGCTTGCGGCGGTGGCGCTGATGGACGCGCGCTCCATTGCGGCAACCGCAAAGAACCACGGCGTACTGACGGCCGCAACAGAGCTTGCCCCCGAACCTGCGCAGGAAACCTACCGCTATGACCGCGGTGTCTATGAGAAACGCGTCTACAACGGCTTTCAGAACCCTCAGCCGGAAGAAGAGTTGCGCCTTGGGCCCAACATTACGGATTGGCCTAAGATGTATCCGCTTTCCAAGAACCTCCTTGTCGAGCTGACGGCAGTCATACACGATCCCGTCACTACGACGGACGAACTCATCCCCTCCGGGGAAACGTCCTCCTACCGGTCTAACCCCCACAAGCTTGCGGAGTTCACGCTTTCGCGCCGCTGCCCGGAGTATGTGGGCTTAAGCAAGGCCGTGCAGGCAGTGGAAGCGGAGCGCCGCGCGGGCGGCAAGCCGGAAAAGGTGTTAAACGCGCTCAAGGCCGTTGGTGTAGAGGCGGAGCTTTCGGATACCGCGTTTGGCTCCGCGCTCTTTGCAAGAAAGCCCGGCGACGGTTCTGCGCGCGAACAGGCGGCCTCCTGCCAGAAGGTGCTCGGCGGCTTTGCAAACATCTGCTATGAGTTTGCCACCAAGCGCTACCGCAGCAACTGCATCAACTGGGGTATCCTGCCCTTTACGCTCAAGGAAGGCACGGAATTCCCGTATACGGTAGGAGATATGGTGTTTGTGCCGGAAATCCGTGCGGCGGTTGCACAGGGAACAGTGGAAATCCCTGCAAAAGTGATTAAGCAGGACGGCTCCGTGGAGGAAATTACGCTCTATGTCAAGAACTTGACGGAGGATGAGAAGAGCATCATCCTCGAGGGTTGCCTGATGAACTATTACGCCGCAAAACTGCGGGATAAATAAGGGGAGAAACATGGCTGAAAAAATCAAAATGACCACGCCGCTTGTCGAGATGGACGGCGATGAAATGACCCGCATCATCTGGCAGATGATTAAACACGAGCTCTTGCTCCCGTTTGTGGACTTAAAGACGGAGTATTACGACCTTGGCCTTCCTTACCGGGACGAAACAAACGACCAGGTGACGTTTGACGCGGGCAACGCCATTTTAAAGTACGGCGTCGGCGTCAAGTGCGCGACGATTACGCCCAACAAGCAGCGCGTTACGGAATACAGCCTTAAGGACATGTGGAAAAGCCCCAACGGCACTATCCGCGCCATTTTGGACGGCACGGTGTTCCGTGCGCCGATCCTTATTGAGAGCATCAAACCGGTCGTGAAGAACTGGAAGCTGCCCATCACCATTGCCCGCCACGCCTATGGCGACGTTTACAAGGGCACGGAATACCGCGTGCCGGGCAAGGGCAAGGCGGAGCTTGTGTTCACCGGGGAAAACGGGGAGAGCTTCCGCCAGACGATCTATGATTTTGAGTGCCCCGGGGTACTGCAGGGCATGTTCAACAAGGACAGCTCCATTAAATCCTTTGCGCACGCGTGCTTCCAGTATGCGCTTGCGACAAAGCAGGACCTCTGGTTTGCCACCAAGGATACCATCTCCAAGCAGTACGACCAGACATTCAAGCTGCTCTTTGAAGAAATCTATGAAACGGAATATGCGGCAAAATTCCAGACGGCGGGCATCGAGTATTTCTACACGCTCATCGACGACGCGGTAGCGCGTGTGATTCGCAGCGAGGGCGGCTTTATCTGGGCGTGCAAGAACTATGATGGCGATGTGATGAGCGATATGGTCTCCACCGCGTTCGGTTCCCTTGCCATGATGACCTCCGTGCTCGTAAGCCCGGACGGCAAGTTTGAATACGAGGCCGCGCACGGCACCGTGACCCGGCACTACTATAAGCATTTAAAGGGCGAGGAAACCTCCACCAACCCCATCGCCACCATATTCGCCTGGAGCGGGGCTTTGAAAAAGCGCGGAGAGCTCGATGGGTTAAGCGACCTTGCCGCTTTTGCGGAGAAGCTGGAGGCCGCAAGTCTCAAAACCCTTGACGACGGCATTATGACCAAGGATTTGGTCGGCCTTGCGGAGGGGATCACGCCCAAATGCGTCAACACGCTGGACTTTATCCGCGCCATACGCGAACGCCTGGAAGCGGCGCTGTAAAGGAAGATAAATGGATCGATCAGAAGACCGGATGGCGTTACCATCCGGTCTTCTGCTTTAAACCCCAAGGCATAACTGAACGCCGCCTGCGGCATTGAGAAAATAAAAGAGCGGGATAGCTGAATGCCATCCCGCTCTTTTGGGGGATACCCAAGCCGGTCCTTGGGCTAGGGGATCAGGGCAAACGCCCACATGTTGTTTTTCTGGTTACTTTGTCACGGTGATGACGGTGGTGGCGGTCAGCTTGAGCGTCTGGTTGCCTAAGCCGGTCGCGTACGACATATCGGCGCTGATGGCATAGGTGCCTGCGGGCAGCTTCAGGGTGTTGGAGGCATAGTACTCTCTTGCAAACGCTTCGCTTGCGTCAGGAGATAGGCTGCCACTCTTTACAAAGTTGAAGGTAAGGGGCTTTGCCTTGGTGAGCGTAGTCTGCGCCAGTTCAAGGGTGGTGGGGTATTTGCCGTCAAACAGGGTGTTGCCCGAGATGGATTTAATGGGGAAGTATACGAGCTGGCGGGTGCCAAAGAGGGTGAGCGTGCTGCGGCTGCTGATGTTCTTGAGCACGGCATAGCACTCAATGGGCTCGTGTGCCTTAAACGTGGTTTTGTTTATAAGCAGCTCCAGCCGTACATTGGCGCCTTCTGCAACTGCCTTGACAGGGGAAGCAGAGGAGGCGGGCTTTTCGGTCAGATATTTGGAGGAGGCATATGCGACCTTGCCGTTAAAGAGCACCTTGGACCAGTTGCCGGTTTTGCCGAGGTATTCGACCATTTCGCCCTTGTTGAGGTAACCGGTGATGGCATACTTGGTGCTGGGCCCGGTGCGAACATTGAGTGCGGTGGTGGCAAAGCGGTACTGCTTTGCGGGGCTGGGGGTGGGGGTGGTTCCGCCGCCGGAGGTTGCCTTGGTGAGGTACTTGCTATACACAAAGCCAATGTCACCCTTGTAGAGGATCATCGCCCAGTTGCCGGAATCGCCAAGGTACTGCACGGTTTCCCCTTTCTTTAGGGAGCCGATGACGGCGTATTTCGTGCTGCCGGGGCCCTTGCGGACGTTGACGGCCTCGGTGGCGGAGCGGTAGTATTTAGGCAGCTGCTTGACGGGGTCCATCAGGTATTTGCTGAATACATAGCCGGTGCCGTTCTTGTAGGAGATCTTGGACCAGTCGCCGGATTTGCCAAGGTAGGAGACAAGCTCGCCCTTCACCAGGTATCCGATAGAGGGATACTTCGTGCTGTGGGGGCCGGTGCGAACATTGACGTTGGTCGTCGCAATCCGGTATTCGGCGGTCTGCGCGGTCGCAGCCAGAGCGGGGACGGCGCACAACAGCAGCATCGTTGCGGTCAGCACAGCCGCGATCAGTTTTTTGAACATAATGTTATCCTCCTCGTGTTGATGTCACTGTATTGGAAACGTCAATGCATACGGATTCGTTGCAAGGAATCTTGGCCCTAATGAGGGAGTTTCTGTATGGTTGCTTCGGCATAACGTAAAATTGCAAAGCGTTTGTGAATGGGGGTAAAAAATGTTGCATACTTTCCATGCGTTCCTTCGTCTATATCTAATGAAGATATATGGCGTGGCTTACTGGCGGAATGTTGCCTTGGTGGCGCAGCCTGCGTATCAAATCGGAGAGAATCCGGTACTATTAGAATTGCAAAATGATAGCGGTTTTGAGTATATGTTTGGGTTTGGCTACGATCTGCAAATAGCATACAAGAGTAAATGGTATACGGTACCAATGCGTAATGATTATCTGTTCCCGCTAGCAGGATTGCGGCTTTTCTCCAATACCAGCGTTGAAACGGTTGTAGACCTAGATAATCACATAGAGGTGATACCCGGAAAATATCGGATCGTGAAGTATCTGGCAAAGTATCCGAATGGCCAGTTTGGGCAAAAATCACGGGACGGCTATAGCCGCTATGATTACGCTTGAGTAAAAAGAGGCGAAAAGCCGGATGGATGCCGATTGCTTGCGAATTGAAGTTTTCCGCGATTTATTTTAAGAAGAAACCTTTGAGAATGGTTTGACATCCGCCCGCGCCCATGCTAAACTATTGCGGTGAGCCGCTCCGTGACGGTGTTTTAACGTGGACAATAAGTCCGGGCCGGGCATGGGCGAGACTGGTAAGAGGAGGTACGCAAAATGTATGCAATCATTCAGACAGGCGGCAAACAGTACAAGGTGCAGGCGGGCGATGAGATTCTCGTAGAGAAGCTTTCCCTAGAGCCCGGCGCTGAGGTCAGCTTTGACGTTCTGCTCGTTTCCGGTGATGCCGGGATTACGGTGGGCAAACCCGTAGTAGAAGGCGTTATGGCCAAGGCCAAGGTCATTGAGCATGGCAAGGGCAAGAAGGTCATCGCGTTCAAGTACAAGCCCAAGAAGGATTCCCGCAGCAAGCAGGGCCATCGCCAGCCCTACACCAAGGTAGAGATTCTCTCTATCGGGTAAGCATATGGTAAAGGTTTGTATGCTCTCTCAAAGCGGCGTGCTCGTCGGGTTTGAGGCAAGCGGGCACGCAGGCTACGGCGATGAGGGGAGCGATATCGTATGCAGTGCGGTTTCCGCGTTGACGCAGACGATTGCCCTCGGATTAAAAGAACGGTTACAACTGCCATTAGGGCTTTCCATTGAAAACGGCTATCTGTACTGCATCCTGGGACAGGATTGTACACAGAACGAGCTTGAGCAGGCGTCTTTGTTACTGGATACGCTGCTTTTAGGGCTTAAAAGCATGGAAGCGTCCTATGGCGAATACCTCAGCATAACGGAAAGGGAGGTGTAAGTATGTTTATGATGAATCTCCAGTTGTTCGCGCATAAAAAGGGCGTGGGCAGCTCGCGTAACGGCCGTGACAGCGAATCGAAGCGTTTGGGGCCCAAGCGTGCGGACGGTCAGTTCGTTCTCGCAGGCAACATTCTGGTGCGTCAGCGCGGTACGCACATTCATCCCGGCAACAATGTCGGCAGGGGCAAGGATGATACCTTGTTTGCTACCGTAGACGGCGTTGTGCGCTTTGAGCGCAAGGACAAAGAGCGTAAGCAGGTGAGCGTTTACCCGCAAGAGGCTGCTGTCCAGTAAGCTGAAAACTGTATTGTAAAAGCGGTGAGCAATGCGCTCACCGCTTTTTCTTTGTAATGATTGGGTTCAGTTTTCTAGAATTATAGCGATATAGCAAGTGTATGCCAACTTTAAATTGGCACACATACAATAGTCTTTGCCTGTATGTCCGGGCAGAGAGGAAGGCCGGTTTTTAAGCGATGTCGGAGTTTAACAAAAGCTATATCAACATGTACGATCTCCTGGTATGCGTCACCAACGCGGAGGATCTTGTTGTGCCCGAGCTTCGGGCACACCACCAGCAGGTGGCGTATCTTGCGTATAAAATCGCGGAACGGGTGGGTATTCCAGAACGCGGCAGAAAAGACCTGATGCTTGCGGGGCTCTTGCATGATATCGGCGCGCTCTCCACCAGCGAACGCCTTGAGCTGCTGGAAAACGAGCCGATGACGGCAAGCTCCCACGCGTTCCGGGGCGCATATCTGCTGGAGGGCTTTGAACCGCTTGCGCAGGCGGCGGAGATCATCAAGTACCACCATCTTTCATGGAACCACGGGGAAGGCAAGGCGTATCATGGCCGGGAGGTCAGCCTTTTGAGCCATATCCTGCACCTGGCGGATCGCGTGTGCGTCATGGTAAACCGCCATGAAAATGTGCTTGGGCAAGCGCAGCGCATCCGGGAAACGATCCTTGCGCAAAAAGGCGGCGCATTTGTGCCCAAGCTGGTCAGCGCATTTCTGGAACTGAGCGCGGAGGAGTATATCTGGCTCGATATTGCGTACAGCCCGCTTCTTTATATTTTGCCGGAGATCGTGCAGTTTGATGTGGTAGAGCTGGATATGGAGCAAACCATAGGCCTGACATCCATCTTTTCAAAAATCATCGATTACAGGAGCCCGTTTACCGCCACCCACTCCGCGGGCGTTGCGGCCACCGCGGAAAAGATTGCGCAGCTCTCCGGGTTTTCCGGGGACGAATGCAAGATGATGCGGATTGCGGGAAATCTCCATGATCTTGGAAAGATCGTGGTGAAAAGGTCTGTGCTCGAAAAGCAGGACAGGCTGAATACGGAAGAATTCAACGAAATCAGGAGCCATACGTTCTATACGTTCCGCCTGCTGCAGGCGATCAAGGGATTTGAGACGATCAACAAATGGGCGTCGTTCCACCATGAGAAGCTCAACGGCAAGGGCTACCCGTTCCACTTGAAGGAAAATGAGATTCCGCTGGGCTCGCGCATTATGGCGGTGGCGGATATCTTTACCGCCATTACGGAGGATCGGGCGTACCGCAAGGGAATGTCGCCCGAGCAGGCGGTCCGCGTATTGAAGCAAATGGCCGCGGATCAATCCATCTGCCCCTACGTCGTATCCCTTGTGCTGGAACATTTTGATATGCTCAATGCGCTGCGCGCGAGTGTGCAGGCGGAGGCCGGAGCAGCATACGATAAGGCGATGAACGCCGTCTCCTGAACGGAAGATTCCGGATTTTGTCGCAGGCATGTACAATTATGACATCCTGCGTGTGTCTGTTGTGTTGGATACAGGGGCATACTATAATTTCCTTATGGAGTGATAGGAGGGATTGTATGCAAAAAGCGCCGCACATTCTCATCTGCGACGACCAGCGGATCATTCATGAGACGCTGGGCATTTATCTGGAAAACGAAGGGTTCACCTATGCTTCCGCGTTTGACGGCATACAGGCGCTCAACATGGCGGAAACGGAAAAACCCAGCTTGATCATATTGGATCTGATGATGCCCGGAAAATCCGGCGTGGAGGTTTGCAGGTCCCTGCGCATGACAAGCCATGTGCCCATCATCATGCTCACCGCAAAGGGAGAGGAAATCGACCGCGTGCTTGGTCTTGAACTGGGCGCGGACGATTATATCGTAAAGCCTTTTTCCGCGCGCGAGGTGGTCGCCCGCATCAAGGCGGTGCTGCGCCGCATGAAGGAGCAGCAGGACACCCCGCAGCGGGTGCTGCGGTTTGATCAGCTTGAAATCAATGTGGGCAGCTATGACGTCCGCTACGAGGGCAAGCCCATTCCGCTGACGCCAAAGGAAGTGGAGATATTGCACCTGCTCGCATCCCACCCTGGGCGGGTGTATGAGCGGGAACAGATTTTGTCCCTCATCTGGGGATACGACTATTTTGGCGATACGCGCGCGGTGGATACGCAAATCAAGCGCATCCGCCAAAAGCTCCCGCAGGAGGAGGTATCATGGGGCATCAAAACGGTGTATGGCGTAGGGTATAAATTCGAGGCGGGGCAATGAAAAGCGCGTTCTTAAAAAAGATACTGCTTTTTGTGCTGCTTACGCTTTTGGTGTCCTCGCTGCTCACGGCGGTGATGTTTAACTTCACCAGCCGCAATGTATTTAAAAATATGAAGGCGCAGAATATGGTTCCCGCGACGCTGTACATCAGCGATATCGTGGCCCAGTACCAGCGCGAGGAAATCAGCCCGTGGACGTTTGAGCGCCTGCTCAACAACGATCAGACGATCTGGGACGCCTCGGTGTTTATATTCGACGCCGCAGGCGACCTGCTTGCGCGCACGCGGGATGTGGATATTGCGCGCATGACGGGCTCCCTTTCGCCCTATCTTCCCGATATGCTCTCGGGAAAATCCGGCGTGCTTGTCACCTCTTCGGGCGAGCTCGGCATCATCGTGGGCGCGCCGGTTTCTGGGGTGGACGCCAAAGTGACGGGCGCGGTATTCTTAACAAAGCCGCTCAACGAGGTCAATATGGCGCTCAACGGCCTCAACAGCGCGCTTTTGATCAGCCTCTTGATCGTTTCCCTGGCCATCCTGCTGCCCGCCTATTTTATATCGCGCAGCCTTTCAAGACCGCTGCTTCAGATGTCCCAGGCGGCGCGCGCCATGGCCTTTGGGGACTATTCCGTCAAAGCGTATGAAAAGGGCAACGATGAAATCGGCGTATTGGGGCGGTCGCTCAATGAGCTTTCCGCGGCGCTATCGAAGACGATCGGTGATCTTATGCTTGAGCGCAACCGCCTCCGGAATGTGCTCGACGGCCTGAAGGAAGGCATTGTGGCGGTGGACGAAACGGGGCAGGTCACGCATTGCAACCCGTCTGCGGAGCGGCTGCTTGGCGCCGATGCGAAGAACCCGCAGAGTGCGCTTGGGCGGCTGGAGGCGCTGTGGCCGGAGATCGTCCCGCTGATGCAGGACGGCGCTTCCGCGTCTCGGACAATCTCCGTACAGGGAGCGCAGCTGCGCGTGACTGTTACCCAGCTTGCGGCCCGGCAGGAACGCTGGGCAGGGGCTGTCACCATGATACAGGATGTGACCGAAGAAGTCCGCCTGGAACAGACGCGCCGGGATTATGTGGCGAACGTCAGCCATGAGCTGCGCACGCCCATCGCCTCGATCAGAAGCCTTGCGGATGCGCTCAACGACGGTTTGGTGAAAAGGGACGAGGATAAATCGAGATATTACGGCTACATTCTCAGGGAAAGCATGCGCCTGTCCCGGCTTATCAACGATCTTCTGGAGCTTTCCCGGTTGCAGTCGGGCGGCGTGGCGCTTGAAAAGCGGGCGTTTTCCATCAAGGAGCTGTTTCTGGAGCTCTCCGAGCGGTTTGCGGCTGCCGCGGGAGACAGTGGGCTTACGTTCGCGCTGGAGCTTCCAGAAGAAGCGGTGCAGGCATATTCCAATGAGGACCGGGTGGAGCAGGTGCTCGTTGCACTGCTTGACAATGCCATCAAATATGCCGCGGACGACGGACACGTGACCTTACAGGCGGAGCATAGCGGAAAAGAGCTGCTTTTGAGCGTATGCAACACCGGCCATATCCCGGAGGCGCATTTAGGGCACCTGTTTGAACGCTTTTATAAGGCGGATACCGCGCATGCGGAGCAGGGAACGGGGCTTGGGCTTGCCATTGCAAAAGAGATCATGTCTCTTTTAGGCGAACGCATCTGGGCGGAGAATTGCGGGGGTGAAGCCTGCTTCCGCTTTACGCTCAAAATTCATGCGAATGAAAAAGAATAATGCCCGCCGAAAAAAGCCGGACTGTATGACGGGTGGATAAGCGTCCACGAAAAAAAGAGAAGGAAACCCTGTTGACCGTATGCAATCGCGACTGCATACGGTCATTTTCTATCAAATCTCGCATGTATGCCATTCTGTTGTTCTACAAATTTTACATGTCCCGTATGCTATACTGTGCCCACTTGAACGAAAACGGCGCGGGAAAGCGACACAAAAGAAGAGGTAGCCCATGCGGATTTCCATAGAGTGGTTCCTGCTGGACAATACGCTGATGAACTTTTGCGTGCTTTCGCTTGCGGCGGCGCTTTCCGGGCTGCGGCTGCGTCCGCCGTTCGCGGTCGCGCTGTGCGTTCTTGGAGGCGTTTATGCGCTTGGTTGCCTCTCTGTGCTTCCGGCGCTGAATACCCCAATTCTCAAGCTGTTGGTTGCGTGCGTCATGTCCCTTGGACTGCAGGCAACAAGCATACGCGCTTACGGGCGGGGGCTATTCTGTGTGCTGGCGTCAGCGGTGCTGCTGGGCGGGTTGATGCTTTTGGTAAGCCTACTGTTTGGCAAGGCCGGACAATCCGGCATGCAAAACGGCGCGCTCATCGGCTCCATCGAGACCCGTGCGGCGCTTGTAGGCATTGTATTGGCGGCGCTGCTGCCCCGGATGCTCCGCGCGCTGCGCAATGCGGCACGGACGGAGGCGCTCCATGTGCCGCTGCGTTTTGAACTGGACGGCGTCCGCATAGAGCTTGACGCGCTTATCGATACAGGCAATCTGTTGAATGAACCCGTAACGGGCCTGCCGGTGGTACTTGTGTGCACATCTGCCGGAAAAAGTGGGAAGCAGGAAGGGTATCCCGTCCGATTCTGTGGAATCAACGGGGAGGGTGTGGTGCTTGCCCGACGGGCGGATCGAGCCAAGATCCGCATCGACGGCGTCTGGCGGGATACGGATATCATGGTCGCCCGCTCGCCGGTCCCGATCGTGGGCGCAAAAGCCATCATAGGAAACAGCGCATTGCCGCCGGAAAGCGTATTCAGGCGAAACAATAAGGGGGAAGTACATCGTGCATAGACTGATCGCTTGGCTGTATAGACTGCTGTTCGGGAGACCAAAGAGCGTTTACTATGTCCATTCCGGGGAGACGCTGCCGCCGCCGCTTACGGTGGAGGAGGAGCAGGAGTGGATCGACCGCCTCTCCACCGGGGATGAGCGTGCGCCGCATATCCTCATTGAGCGCAATCTGCGGCTGGTGGTATATATTGCGCGTAAATTTGAGAATACCGGCGTATGTATTGAAGACCTGATTTCTATAGGCACCATTGGCCTTATCAAGGCCGTCAACACATTCGATCCGGAAAAGCGTATCAAGCTTGCGACCTATGCCTCCCGCTGCATCGAAAATGAAATCCTCATGCATTTGAGGCGCACATGCAGGCTCAAGATGGAAGTTTCGCTCGATGAGCCGCTTAACATCGACTGGGACGGCAACGAGCTGCTGCTTTCGGATATCCTGGGGACGGAAGGGGATCTCATCGGCAGGGGCATTGAGGATGAGGTGGACCGGGAACTTCTCTTAAGCGCACTCAACAAGCTGACCGCGCGGGAACAGAAGATCGTGCAGCTTCGGTTTGGCCTCAACTCCGACCGGGAGTGTACCCAAAAGCAGGTGGCCGATATGCTGGGCATCTCCCAAAGCTATATTTCGCGTCTGGAAAAGCGCATCATCAAACGCCTGCGCAAGGAAATCGCGCGGATGGAATAATTCTTTTATGTTTATAAAACAAATGCGCGGCGGAATTGGCTTTTCCGCCGCGCATTTTCGTGATAGGGACGTTATACGTATTTCTGCATATGCTTTAAGGCGTTTTTCTCCAGGCGCGATACCTGCGCCTGGCTGATGCCGATTTCTTTACTGACCTCCATCTGCGTCTTGCCTTCGAAAAAACGCATCTTGACAATCCGCTGCTCGCGGTCGCCAAGATGGGAAATGCCCTGCGTAATGGCGATGTTGTCCAGCCACAGCGCATCGTTGACCTTGGTATCGCCAATCTGATCCATTACGAATATGGCGTCCCCGTCATCGTGATAGATGGGCTCATACAGGGAGATGGGATCTTGTATGGCGTCGAGCGCGAATACAATGTCTTCCTCGGGCAGTTCAAGCTCCTTGGCGATCTCCGCGATGGTTGGCTCCCGGGTGAGGCTGTCCATCAGCCGCGTGCGCGCCTGCAGCGCCTTGTAGGCGACATCCCGGAGCGAACGGCTCACACGGATGGTGTTGTTATCCCGAAGATGCCTGCGCACTTCACCGATGATCATGGGTACCGCATAGGTGCTGAATTTGACGTCATGCGACAGGTCAAAATTATCAAGAGCCTTAATCAGGCCGATGCAGCCGACCTGAAACAGGTCGTCCATCTGCTCTCCACGGTTGGTGAAACGCTGAATCACGCTCAATACAAGGCGCAGGTTGCTGCGCAAAAATTCATCGCGTGCACCGGTATCCCCCTCTTTGACGCGCAGCAAAAGCGCACGCATCTGCTTCTGGTTCAATACCGGCAGCTTCGAAGTATCCACGCCACAAATTTCTACCTTGTTGAGCGCCATAACGGTTCCCCCTTTTCCTTCGTTGAACGTCTTGGTACCTTTATGATTGCCGAAGCCGCACATTTTATCCGGCTGTACAAGCGCTCCCCTAAAACGTGAAAAAGTAGGAAAAACAGCGAAAATACGGGCAATCAGCGGCCAAAAGCTGCAAAAAAGAAAGAAAAATGGAATAATATTCCGTTTCTTTTAGGGCTGACTATTTGGGCGCGCCGTCGCATAGCCTGTATAGAATCCCCCTCGTTTAGGGACAGCGGGAGGCGTAACCATATGGCGGGAAACCGGAAAAAAACAGCAGGCGGAAAACCAAATAAAAAGGTGCGGGCGCGGAAAGGGAGCTGGAACAGGCAGCTTTTGACAAAGCTCGACCTGCCGGTGGAGACGGACGCCACCGTGCCCAAGCTGACCATGGTGGGGCGAAGGGATCTGCTGCTGGAAAACCATACGGGCGTGCTGCAGTACGACGCTTCAAAAATCCGCCTGACCACGCATGAGGGCGTTTTGGAGATCGGCGGGAATGAACTGGAGCTGATGGAGCTCTCCACGGGGCGCGCCTATGTGCGGGGTACCGTGACATACATCACATACGTGGAATAGAGGCAGGGCAACGGGCGCAATCAAAGCGCCGCAGGTGGTAAAGATGTGGAATTCTCTGTTCGGATATGTTATGATACGTTTGGACGGCCTCGGCCTTGAACGCATGCTGAACGGCATGCTTCAGGCCGGTATTCCCGTCTGGAATGTCAAAAAAGAGAGCCGCGCGCGCATGACGCTGGAGCTGCGCGCAAAGGACTTTAACCGTCTGCGTTCCTTGAAGCGCGGAAAGCGCTGCCGCATCCATATTGTGGAGCGGCATGGCATGCCCTTCCTGCTTGCAAGATTCCGGTTCCGCAAGTTGCTGGTGCTGGGGGCGCTCCTGTGTGGGGTGCTGCTCATTGCGGCGCAGACGCGCGTATGGATGATCCGGGTGGAGGGCGCTGTGCGCGTGCCTAAGGCCGTGGTGCTGCGGGCAATTGAGGAAGCGGGCGTATCCGTGGGCATCCCGCGCAGCGATATCGGGCTTGCCGCCATATCGGAGACGGTGCGCGCCTATGATGAGCGCATTGCATGGGCCGGGGCGCGGATGGACGGCGTTGCTCTGACGATGCAGATCGTGGAGGCGGAACCAATCCCGCAACGGCCCGATAAGAGCGTACCCTCGGACGTTGTTGCAAAAAAAGACGGCATTATTGAAAAGGTGACGGCACTTTCCGGCAAGGCGAATGTGAAACCCGGTGACGCCGTACGGGCAGGGGAAATCCTCATCCGCGGGGATATCACGCGCGAAGGCGCCGCGGAGCGGCTTTATGTCTTCGCCGAAGGCGAAGCGCTTGCAGAGGTCTGGTACAAGGCGGCGGTGACGCTGCCATGTACTGTAGAAGCGTTGCTGCGCAGCGGGAAGAGCGAGCCATTCCGGGTGATTGAGCTTGCGCGCCTGCCGCTGTTTACTACGCAAGCCGCATTCTCGGACTATGAGGAAGAGGTCACGGGCACCTCTACACAGCGGGGGCTGGTGCTGCCGCTATGCGTGAAGTCGGGCGTTCGGTATGAACTGACGAAGCAAGCAGTTCCGGCGAACCCGGAGGAAATCATTGCGGAGGCGCTGTTCCGGGCGGAGCTCAATGTCCTGGAGCAGGTGCCAAAAGAAGCAAAGATCATCAAAAAAATCAGCGAATCCGCCATATTGGAGGATGGAAGCATACAGGCAATCGTCGCCGTTTGTACACAGGAGCAGATCGGCATTACAAAACCGA
>JAEYLA010000027.1 GCA_023461495.1 Bacillota bacterium
AACCAGCTCACCATGGAACTGATGCAGAAGGTGGCAAAGCGGCACGGCCTTGTCTGCCTGCTGCATGAAAAGCCGTTCGCAGGCGTCAACGGCAGCGGCAAGCACAACAACTGGTCTCTTGCCACCAACACCGGCGTGAATCTGCTTGACCCCGGCAACTCCCCGATGGAAAACAAACAGTTCCTGCTGTTCCTTGCGGCTGTGATCAAGGCGGTGGATGTGTATCAGGATCTCTTGCGCGTCACCGTCGCGGGTGCGGGCAACGACCACCGCTTGGGTGCGAACGAAGCGCCCCCGGCCATCGTTTCCGTATTCCTGGGCGAGGAGCTTATGGGCGTTGTTGAGGCCATCGAAAAGGACGCGGATTATCTTGCGCCCACAAAGAGCGATATGGCTATGGGTGTGCGCGTACTCCCGCCCATCCCTAAGGACAGTACGGACCGCAACCGCACCTCTCCGTTTGCGTTTACGGGCAACAAGTTCGAGTTCCGCATGCCGGGCTCCTCGTTCTCCATCGCGGGGCCGAACTATGTCATCAACACCATTGTCGCTGAGTCGCTTGCGACATTTGCGGATACCCTGGAAAAGGCGGCGGATTTTGATGCGGCGCTGAGCAAGATCATTCGCGATGCCTTTATCGCGCATAAGCGCATCCTGTTTGATGGCAACAACTATTCGGACGAATGGGTAAAAGAGGCCGAACGGCGCGGGTTATTGAACCTCAGGTCCACGGTGGATGCGCTGCCGTACCTGGTGGCGGAAAAGAATCTGGAGCTGTTTGAGAAGCACTGCATTCTCACCGGAAAAGAAATATATGCGCGCTATGAAATCATGCTGGAGACGTACATTAAGGTCATCTCCATTGAGGCTGTCACCACGCTCGACATCGCGCGCCGGAAAATCCTGCCCGCCGTTTGTGCGTATGCAGGCAAGCTTTCGGAAACGGTCATCGCAAAGAACGGCGCGGGCGTCAATGCCGATGTGGAAAAGAGCCTGGCTATGAAAATCAGCGATCTTTCTAAAAAGCTGTATGCTGCCATTGAAGCGCTTGACGCCGCCATTGCGGCGGGGCATGAAGAGGATACGCATGCGCATGCCGTTTCCTGCCGTGACATCATGATCCCCGCCATGAGCGCGGTGCGGGAAGCGGCGGACGCGCTTGAACTGATCACGGCGGATGCCTACTGGCCGCTGCCGACGTACAGCAAGCTTCTTTTTGAGGTATAAGGGGGGGACTTAGCGGGAGCCTCCACCCTTTTTACCGTTCATATTCTTCTTCCTGAGGCGAGAGCGTCCGGTATAATACCGGGCGCTTTTGCTATGTCGCGCAAATGCCGTAGGCATTTGCGCGAGGACGCTGCGGCGGGAAGCCGCTACGACAGGGTTTTCCGCAGCCTGCCTACGCCCTATGGGCGCGGCCAGCGGCTGCGCATTCGCAAAAACACCTGCGGCATTTCTGCGAGACTGCTGCGGCAGGGTTTTCCGCAGCCTGCCTGCGCCCTATGGGCGCGGCCGGCAGCTGCGCATTCGCAAAAATACCTGCGGCATTTCTGCGAGGCTGCTGCGGCAGGGTTTTCCGCAGCCTGCCTGCGCCCTATGGGCGCGGCCGGCAGCTGCGCTGGGAGTTCAATCCGGCGTACACGCCGCCGGATTGGACGGATTTGTATTTGATTGGATGCTCTAAGTTGTTCACGTTTACGGGGCGGCGGAGCGCCCCGCTATGTTTTTTTGGAATGGAACCACAATAAAAAGCCGAAAGGTCTAAAAGCTATAAAGCTAAAATGACAAAATGATATTCAAACAGAAAAAAGGTCTGTCCATGCGCTGTAGTACATATATTGTTACGACAGAACGATACGAAATAAGTGAGGTGCAGCCTATGGAACCCATCTGGAGCGAATTGCAACTGGAGCGTATGGCGGGCAGGACCGCGGCGCAGGCTTTTGTAGAAGGCGATATCCCCATGCCTGCCGGGCGCGAGGTGGAGCGCATTTTGCAGGCGGACGCACAGATTCAAAACGAAACGGCGCGCTGCGCGGACGGCCGCGTGGATGTGGACGGCACGCTCGCGCTGCAGCTGCTCTGCGTAAGCACGGACGGGATACCCTTTGATGTGCACGCCTCAACAAGGTATAACCACAGCGTCCCTGTGGAAGGCGCGCAGGAGGGCATGCGCGCGGAAGTAACGCCGCAGCTGATGGATCTCCGCACCGCGCTCGATAACGGCAACCGCGCGCATGTGGAGGCCGTAGCGGATATGAACGCCACCGTGCAGCAGGATGAAAACATGCGCGTCATTACCGATGTGCGCAACGCCAGGAATTTAGAGACCCGCTACGAGCAGGCGCAGCTTGCGCGCGTGCTCCCGCTCACAGGCGTTTCCCTGCGTTCACGCGAAGAGCTTGAAGCGCCGGGCGTTATGCAGGTGCTGCGGGTGAACGCGGCACCGCATATCGATAACGTCACGCTTGAGGCAAACGGCGCTGCAGTCGAAGGCGTCATGTACCTGTATGCGCTGTATCTGGATGACGAAAACCGGCTGATGCAGACAATGGTCCGCGCGCCGTTCAGTGAGCTGATCCCGCTGGAAATGGATGTTTCCTCCTGCTCGCGTATTACGGCAATGCCAAGCATACGGGATATTTCCGGAAATGTCACTACGGAAGGCGAGGCGCTTGAGCTCAACGTTACCACCCAGATCGAGGTGTTCTGCATTACCCGGGAGGATGTCAATACCCTTTCGGACGCCTACTCGGCGGATGGCGGCGTTAATGTGGAACGGCAGATGGTCGAGCAGCTCACGCCCGTTTCTACCGTCACAGGCCTCTGCCGCATTATGGAGACGCTGCGCGTGCCGGAGGAAAGCCCGGATGTCGCGCGCGTCATCTTCACCACTGCCCGCCCCACCGTGCTTGCATTGACGGATAACAATGGCCAGCTTGCGGCGGACGGCATCCTTGTGACAGCTGTTGTCTATGCGGACGCACAGGGCAACACGAACGTGTTTGAGGAGGATATCCCCTTCCGCTGCGCGATTGACGCGCCGTTTTCTTCGGATACGATGGTGCGCGTGCGTCCGCTCGAGGTACGCGGCAGTGGCGTAGGGCGCTCGGTACAGGTGGAATACCTGCTGGAGACGCAGGCACGGCTGTTTGAACGCCAGCAGATTATGCTTGCGGTGGATATGCAGGAAACGGAACCCGCCCAGCGCGAGAACGGCATCTATGTGTATATGGCGGACGAAGGGGAGACGCCCTGGGACGTCGGCAAGCGCTATGGTGTGACGATGGAGCAGCTGCGGGAATGGAATCCGGACCTGGCGGAGATGTTCACGGAGGGAACGCCTGTGATGATCCTCTCCAATTCCGGACGCAGGCGTTAAAAACGGTAATTTCAGAAAAGTACTTTTGTGACAAAAACAGGCCGCCTTTCAAAGGCGGCCTGTTTGTCTATAAGCTTTGCGGGATTATTAGTTCAACGCATCCTTGAACGCCTTGCCGGCCTTGAAGGAAGGAGCCTTGGACGCGGGGATGTCGATCTCTGCGCCGGTCATGGGGTTGTGGCCCTTGCGTGCTTCACGGCTCTTGACTTCGAAAACGCCAAAGCCAACCATCTGAACCTTTTCACCGGCCTTCAGGGAAGCGGTGATGGTGTCTACAAAAGCATTGATCGCCTTTTCGGCGTCCTTCTTGGAAAGCTCGCTCTTCTGCGCGACGGCAGCGATCAGATCCGTTTTGTTCATAAGTGGATTATCCTCCTTAAATGTTCGTGTTCATTCAGCATGATGATGCCGAAACTTATTGTATCAGCCTTTTTGCCGATATACAAGACTTTTATGCCTTATTTTTGCCTGTTTTCGGCACTTTTAACGTCTTGCCACAGGGTTTCCATTTCGTCAAGCGTCAACAGGTCCAATGTCCGGCCATTATTATGCGCGAGGGCCTCCATGGCGGCAAACCGGGCAAGAAATTTCTCGCTTGCCTGGGTCAGGATTTCCTCGGGCTCAAGCTGCAAAAGCCGGCACACATTCACCGCCGCAAACAACAAATCCCCCATTTCCTCCGCCACATGCGCGTTTTCCTCCATCGCCTGGCGCAGCTCCTCCGTTTCCTCGGGCAACTTGTAAAACGCCTGCTTTGCGTCGCCCCAGTCAAAGCCCACCTGCCCCGCCTTTTTTTGCAGCTTATAGGCGCGCATCAGGGCGGGCAGGTTTTTCGGCACCGCTCTTAACACTTCCGTTTGCGTGGAGAAGTGCTTCTCCTTCTTCTTGAGTTGTTCCCACTTTTCCACAACCGCATCCGGGGTATCCGCTGTTCCTGTTGAAAAAACATGCGGATGGCGGTAAATCAGCTTTTGTACGATGCCTGTGGTGACGTCCCTGTCGGTAAACCGGCGCTGCTCCGATGCAATTTCCGCGTGAAAGACGATCTGCAGCAGCACATCGCCAAGCTCCTCGGCTAGAGCCGCGTCGTCGTTTTGATCGATGGCGTCAAGCGCCTCGTAGCATTCCTCAATCATCGTCTTTTTCAGGCTTTCGTGCGTCTGCTCCCGGTCCCACGGGCAGCCGCCGGGCCTGCGCAGCCGGTGCATAACCTCCAATAAATCCTGATAAGAGAACCGGGAGAGGGACAATAGCTCGGCGGGGGGGATGAGGAGCACCGTCGTCGCATGGAAGCCGTCCTGCCTGTCCAGCTCGTAAAGCGGCAGCATCCTGATCTGATATGCGCCGGATTCC
>JAEYLA010000028.1 GCA_023461495.1 Bacillota bacterium
GGCTCCGTGCACGATCCCATTTATCAGGGCGCGGGCACATTGGGCGCGCAGGGCGTACCGCAGCCAAAGCCCGGTGCGGTGACCCGAGCGCACTGCGGCATTTTATTTTTGGATGAAATCGGGGAACTCCACCCTATGCAAATGAATAAGCTTTTAAAGGTGCTTGAAGACCGGTATGTCAAATTTGACAGCGCCTATTACTCGCCGGACAATGCAAGCATCCCGCAGCACATCCATGATATTTTTCAGCATGGCCTTCCGGCGGATTTTCGGCTGGTGGGCGCTACCACAAGAAGGCCGGAGGAGATGCCGCCTGCACTGCGGTCCCGCTGCCTGGAGCTTTTCTTTAAGCCGCTTGGGCAAAAGGAACTCGAACAGGTCGCAAAGGGCGCGGCGCTTCGCGCGGGCTATAGCTTGGGGGAAGAGGCACGCTACCATGCGGCGCTTTATGCGCAGAGCGGGCGGGACGCCGTCAACATCGTACAGCTTGCCTGCGGCATAGCGCATGATGAACAACGCGCGCTGGTCACGCGGGAGGATGTGGAATGGGTGGCGCGCATCTGCAACTATACGCCGCGTATGGAATGCCACATGCCAAAGGAAGCCCGCGTGGGTACTGCGAACGCCCTTGCGGTGGCGGGGGCGGGGCAGGGCATGGTGCTTGAAATCGAGTGCGCCGCCGTAAAGGCAACCGGCGGGCGCGGTTCGCTGACGATGAACGGCATTGTGGAGGAAGAAGAACTCAATTTCAGGGATCGCAGGCTCAAGCGCAAAAGCACGGCCCGCGGCTCTGTAGAAAATGTGGTCAGCGCGCTTTCGCGCTACGCGCAAACGGACACATCCAGGTTCGATGTGCAATTCAACATACCGGGCGGTATCCCTGTGGATGGCCCAAGCGCGGGTGTGGCGCTCTTTATAGCGCTTTTGAGCGCGTATAAAGGAGAGGCCGCTTACCATACGCTTGCGTCCACCGGCGAAGTGACGATTTCAGGCGAGGTGCGCCCCGTGGGCGGCGTGCGCGAAAAAATCATGGCGGCGCAGGCGGCGGGCGCAACACAGGTGCTGATTCCGCTTGCAAACTGGGAGGACAGTTTTTCGGAATTTCAGGTGGAGGTGATCCCGGTGGAGACCATACGGGAAGCCGTTTCCTACGCGTTCCCGGAGCAGGCGGAAATGCCCTTTATATCCCGCGAGCCGGCACGCCCTGTGAAGCAGGAGCAGCTTTCTGCCGCGGGCTGCGCCCCCAATGGGGAGCACGCAACGGTCTCCGCGCACGAGATTTAGCGGGTCTCATGCCTGTAACCGGCGGGTTTTTCCATTCCGCCGGGCAACTTGTCATTCCCTTGGGTAGCCGTTATAATGTGTACACGAGGTGAATGCATATGTTACAAACACTGCCTGTAATCCCGTTGCGCGGCATGGTCGTTCTGCCCGGCGAGGTGGTCCACTGCGATGCAGGGCGCAAAAAGACACTCTTGGCAATCCAGGCCGCCGCCTCCGGGGACGGCATTGCGCTGTTCGTCGCGCAGAAAGACGCGCAGGAGGCCGAGCCGGAGCCAAGCGATCTCGAAGGTACCGGAACGATCGCGCGCATCAAGCAGGTCTTCCGCATCCAGGGGGATGGCATCCATATGTTGCTGACGGGGATTTCCCGTGCGGATATTAAGGCGATTACATCCGAAGATCCCTATTTCGAAGCGAGCGTGCAGGAAAAGCCGGACATCCCCGGCAGGCCGGAAGCGGTCGAAGCGCTCAGACGACGCGTGCACGAAAGCTTTGAGGAATACGCAAAGCTCAATACAAAGTTGACGTCCACCCAGAAGAACGCCATGGAGGCCATTGAGGAACCGGGCGAGTATGTGGATTCCGTAGCGGCTCTGGTCCTGACGGACGCTTCCCAGCGGCAGCGCATTCTGGAGGAAGCGAATGTAGAGAACCGGCTGATGCTGCTCGCGACACTTCTTTATAAGGAGCTTGGCGTGCTGCGCCTTGACGCGGAGATCAACACAAAACTCCATGAAGAAATTGAAAAGACACAAAAAGAGCACTATCTCAGGGAAAAGCTGCGCGTCATCCGGCGCGAGCTTGGCGAGGACGGCGCAAGCGAAACCGAAGGGTTTTTAAAGCGCATGGAACAAAAAAGCTATCCTTCTGCCGTGGAGGAACGGCTTAAAAAAGAAATCGTGCGGTTTGAAAGCCTGCCCACAGGGTCCCACGAAACGCCTATGGCGCGCAGCTATATCGAGCTGTTGTTGGACCTTCCCTGGAACGAGCAGACCAAGGACGATCTCAACCTTGTTCATGCGCGAAAGGTGCTTGACCTGAACCATTACGGCATGGCAAAGGTGAAGGATAGAATTGTGGAATACCTTGCCGTACAGAAACTTACAGGCAAGCCCAACGGGCAGATACTGTGCTTTGTGGGTCCGCCGGGTGTTGGCAAGACCTCCATCGTCGCCTCCATCGCGGAGGCAATGGGGCGGAAATTTGTGCGCATGAGCCTTGGCGGCATCCGGGATGAAGCGGAAATCCGCGGCCACAGGCGCACCTATATCGGCGCGCTGCCGGGCAGGATCATTTCCGCTATGCGGCAGGCGGGCTCAAAGAATCCCGTGCTGCTGTTTGATGAAATCGATAAACTGGCGTCGGATTACCGGGGGGACCCGGCATCCGCCATGCTTGAGGTATTGGACGGCGCGCAGAACTTCGCGTTCCGCGATCATTTCCTGGAGCTGCCGTACGATCTTTCCGGGGCGATGCTGCTGACAACGGCAAACGATGAAAACAATATCCCGAAGCCGCTTTTAGACCGCATGGAGGTCATCCATGTGGAAAGCTATCTCGCGGAAGAAAAGCTTGAGATTGCAAAGCGCCACCTGCTGCCCCGCCAACTGGAGGCACACGGGATGAAGAAGGGGAATCTTCGCATCACGGACGGGCAGATTGCTGCCATCATCAGCGGGTATACGCGGGAATCCGGCGTGCGTGAACTCGAACGCATGCTGGGCGCCGTATGCCGCAAGGCGGCCTGCCAGATTGCAAACGGGCAGAAGCGCGTGAATATGAGTGCCGAAAAGCTCAAAGAATACCTTGGCCAGCCGCGTTATCGTGACGAAGAGACCCGTGAGCGCAACGAAGTCGGCGTTGTGACCGGCCTTGCGTGGACGCCGGTCGGCGGGGAGACGCTCAGCATTGAGGCGGCTGTGACCGCGGGCAGCGGCGCTGTGCAGCTGACGGGGCATTTGGGCGAGGTCATGCAGGAATCCGGCCGCGCAGCCATGACCTATGTGCGCGCGCACGCAAAAGAGTGGGGGCTTGATCCTGAGAAGCTCTTAAAACTCGACGTTCATCTGCATGTGCCCCAGGGCGCGGTGCCAAAGGACGGGCCGAGCGCGGGCGTAACAATGGCGACCGCGATTTTGAGCGCGCTTGCAACGATTCCCGTCCGGGCGGATATCGCTATGACGGGCGAGATCACCCTGCGCGGGCGGGTGCTGCCGATCGGCGGCGTCAGGGAAAAATCGCTTGCGGCGCTTCGCGCGGGCATTACGCGCGTCATGCTTCCCAAGGACAACCGCAAGGATATTGAGGAAGTTCCCGAAAGTGCAAAAAAGACGCTGGAGTTCGTATTTGTAGAGACGCTGGATGAAGTATTCCGTACCGCGCTCGAACGGATGCCAAAGCGGGATGCGCCCACAGGGGAAGACGCACTGTATCAGGCCGCGCAGCCTGAGTGGAACAATCAGACGGGGGTACGCGCATGAGCGAAGAACAGTTCCTCATTAAGCAGGCGGAATTCGTCACGAGCGTTGCGGGAGAAAACGGATACCCGGAAAAGCGCGTGGCGGAAATTGCCATTGTCGGAAAATCCAACGTGGGAAAATCCTCACTCATCAATTCGCTGTGCAACAATTATAAGCTTGCAAAGACTTCCCAAAGTCCCGGAAAGACCCGGCTCATTAATTTTTTTCTGATCAACCGCTCGTTTTATCTGGTGGATCTGCCGGGCTATGGGTTTGCAAAGGCCCCCAAAGAGCAAAAGGAAGCGTGGGGGGCGCTGATGGAAGGCTATCTCTCCTCCGGAAGGGTGACGCACCTGTTTTTGCTCATCGATATCCGTCATGCGCCCACTGCCGAGGACCGGCAGATGTTCCAGTGGATGCTCTATTATGGCGTACCGTTTACCTTGGTAGCCACAAAGGCGGATAAGCTTGCGCGCTCCAAGCGCCAGCAGGCCGCAAACGCTGCTGCCAGGCTTTTGGGCGCGCCGCCCGCCGCCATTCCCTACTCTTCAGAGGACGCGTCCGGAAGGGATTTGCTTCTTTTTCGGATGGGACAGGTACTTGCCGACGCCGAGGCGGCATATATATCATAAATATTTTACTTTGGAGAGGGTAAGCGCTTGACACAAGGGGTTGCCTTTCGCATAATAGGATAGGGTTTGAAGCGGAGAAGAGTTGTGCGGTGAAAAAACCGCGCAATGACTCTTGCGTCAAGCGTGTAAACCGGAATGGAGGATTGTAAGCATGGGCCTGCACAAATGCCCGAAATGCGAGTTGAACTACATTCGTGACGACGAAAAGTATTGCGCCGTCTGCCGCCGCCAGATGAAGGGCGAAGCGGACGATAACGAGGACCTGCAGAACCTGTGTATTGAGTGCGGGGAAAATACCGCCCTTGCGGGGCAGGAGCTTTGCGGATATTGCCTGAGCGAGCGCAGGAGACGTGAGAAGATGGAAACGCTCATGGAGCAGCCGACGCCCATCGCAATGGACATGAATCAGCTGGATGAAATCGACGTGCCGATTTCCGCGGATATTCCGAGCGAGGATTTGCAGGAAATGCACAAGGAGTTCGGCGAAGACGATATGGACGAAGACGATACCCTGCCCCTAAGCATGGTTGAGGGGGATGAGGATGAAGACGAAGAGGACGAGGATTGATCCTTGTCCTTTCTTACCGCCATGGTCGGATGATTAGCGCCCCTATGCGCTTTCCCGCCTGTCATGCGGATCCGCAGTCCATCCATTCATTGAGAGCGGATTCGTAAATACTATTTTCCTTGCCGTGGACAACTGCTGTCCGTTCGATTGGGAATAGTGCAAAGGAGAAGAAGGCATATGAAGGTGTTCGCAATCGGGGATTTGCATTTGTCCGGTGCGGTAGACAAACCTATGGATATCTTTGGCCCGGCTTGGGAGAACCATGCGCAGCACATTGCCGAGGAGTGGCGCTCCCTGATCAGGGAGGAGGACCTCGTGCTGCTGCCCGGGGATTTCAGCTGGGCAATGCATTTAAAGGACGCGCTTGTAGACATGGCGTTTGTGGCGGCGCTTCCCGGTACCAAGGTAATGATCCGCGGCAACCATGACTATTGGTGGAATTCCGTCACGCAGGTGCGCACGGCACTGCCCAAGGGCATGTATGTGCTCCAAAATGATTGCGTTTCGTTTGGAAATATCCACATTGCTGGCACAAGGGGATGGACCTGCCCCGGCAGCATGAATTTTTTGCCGGAGGACCAGAAGATCTATGAGCGTGAAGTGATGCGCATGGGACTTTCCCTCTCAACGCTGCCCAAGGAGGGCGTACGCATTGCAATGCTCCACTATCCGCCATTTAATGAAAACCGTGCACCCTCGGGGTTTTCGGAAGCACTGGAACGGGCAAACATCCGGCTTGCGGTGTATGGGCACCTGCACGGCAGGAGCTGCCGCAGTGGGTTTGAGGGCGTGAGAAACGGTGTGGAATACATACTCGTATCCGCCGATCATATCGGATTTGCGCCCAAACTCATCCTGGAGTGCTAGACGCGAAATAGTCGCGCACCCGGCGCCCCAAACGCTGAAAAGCGTGCCTTGGCTTTTGCAACATTCGACAGTAATTTTATGAACAACCGCATGATTTGACGAAAAGATGCTCCCACCGTCTGACCGGCGTAGGAGCGTCTTTTTTTTCACGTTGTTTCGCACGGGGTGGATGTGGGGAAGAATCGTTAAATACGCAGGAAATGGCATAAAAAAACCATAAAAATGGTGGCAAGTGTATTGAAGTGGTGCTATAATTACGATAATACTATAAAGGGTGGCGTAAAAGCCATTCCAATAGCTCGAAAAGGAGGCGGCCGGACATGCTCATAGGCTCTGCGGTTCATGGCATTGATCCGAAAAGCCGCGTCTTTGTTCCTGCCAAATGGCGGAACGATCTTGGAGAATCCATCATATTGACACACGGCATACTGGGTACGGATGAGATTACCTGTTTGTTCGGCATGTCGGAACAGGGCTGGAAAGAGTTTGCTACACGCTTTTCCACCCTGCCGGAGACGGACGTCATGGCCCAGGCATTCCGCCGTATGATGTTTGCAAACGCGGCCGAGTGCGAATTGGACAAGCAGGGCCGCATCCTGATCCCGAACGCGCTTCGGGAATATGCAAAGCTTGATAAAGAGGCGGTGCTCGTCGGCATGGGCGGCCGCATTGAACTTTGGTCTCCCGGCGCATGGGAGAAACACAATACCGGCATCAGCGCGGAATATCAATCGGCGCTGCGCCGTTTGCTGGAGATGGGCATATGAGCGAATACCACGCGCCCATTATGGTGGAAGAAGTCCTCACCCTGCTTGCGCCCGGGCGCGGTGGCGTGTTTGTAGACGGAACGCTCGGCGGCGGCGGGCACGCGGAGGCGGTGCTCAAAGAACTCCCTTCCGGAAGCAGGCTCTTTGGCATCGACCGGGACGGGGAAGCGATTGCGGAGGCTTCCACACGTCTTTCTCCATTTGGAGACAGGTTCCGGGCGCTGCGCGGCAATTTTTTTGATATGACACGGCTATTGAAAGAGCAGGGAATTGAAAAAGCCGACGGCATCCTAATGGACCTTGGGGTATCATCGCACCAGCTCGACGCACCCGAGCGCGGGTTTTCCTACCACAACGAGGCGCCGCTTGATATGCGCATGGATGAAACGGCGGGCTTAACGGCATACGATGTGGTCAACGCCTACCCGGCCGAGCGCCTTGCGAGAATTTTACGGGAATACGGGGAAGAGCGCTACGCGATGCGCATTGCAAACGCCATCGTGCGGGAGCGGCAAAAAGCACCCGTCGTCTCCACCACACAGCTTGCGGAGATCGTCAGGATGGCGACCCCGGCCCAAAACCGATGGGAGGGCCAGCACCCCGCGCGGCGTGCGTTCCAGGCCATCCGCATTGAAGTGAACGGGGAGCTTGAAGGGCTTGAAAAAGCCCTTGATGACGCGGTGGAACTCTTAAATCCCGGCGGAAGGCTTTGTGTGATCACCTTCCACTCGCTTGAGGACAGGATTGCGAAGCAGACGTTCAAAACGCTCGAAAATCCATGCACCTGTCCACCCAAAGCACCGATCTGCACCTGCAACAAGAAACCGGTTGTGCGAATATTAACCAAAAAGCCGGTTACAGCGGGGGAAGAAGAGCTCAAAGAAAATGCAAGATCGCGCAGCGCCAAGCTGCGCGCCATAGAAAAGCGATAATCGGCGGTATGCACGAACAAGAAAGGGAATACCATGGAAGTAGCGGGGAAGAGGCAAACGAAGGCGGCATATTCGGCATCACGGGTTTATTCGCCGACGCGCGGCGCAAATGCATACGCCTATGCGCCTGCGGCAGCGCCCGTAGAGCAGCCTCATGCGCCTGCCCCGCAGCCCCAAAAAGCGCCCCGCCCCAAACCCAAACAACGCCCTGCGTTGAGCATGGGCTGCAGGGCGGCGATGCTTTTGGGCATTGCAGCGGTCGCAGCGGCCTGTTTGTTTGTGGTATCCCGCTATTCGCGCATTGCGGGCGAATACCTTGTGGTGAACGACCTGAAAACGAAGATTGAGGAAACGCAGCTTCGCGTACGCACGCTCAATGTAGAACTTGAGTGCGCCGTGAGTTTGCAGAACGTACAGGATGCGGCAGCGCGTCTTGGTATGACATACCCCAAGGCGGACCAGTATGTGCGCGTGGGGGACGCGCTTCCCGGGGTTGCCGGTGCCGGCACTGCTGCGGAAGCAAACAATGGGACTGCGGAAGGGGCGTAGCGCGCAAGGAGGCCGTGTGCGTGAGACCGCCGCGGGCCTTTTACTCGGACAGGGGGAGCACGCATGAGCGCACCGGATACCGCAAACAAGAAGAGACTGTTTCACATGCTCATATTGGTGGGCCTTTTGTTCCTCGCCCTGCTGGGAAGGCTCTTTTACGTGCAGGTGATCTGGGGGCCGGAGCTGCAGGAAAAAGCGCTGCTGCAATGGACGATGGATACGAGCCTTTCCGCCGAACGCGGCGTGATTATGGACCGGGACGGGCAAATCCTTGCGCAAAGCGGCACGGCATACCAGGTGGAGGTCAATCCCAAGCAGGTGCCCGCTACCGATGCCGAACGGATTGCAAGGGAGCTTTCCGATGTGCTTGAACTCAATTATGAAGTGACGCTTGCCCGCGTAAGCGATACGAAAAAGCAGCAGATTATTTTAAAGCGCCAGGTGGAACGTGAAAAAATTGACCAGCTCATCGCGCTGCAGCTGCGCGGCATCACCTTCAGCGTGGATACGAAGCGCTATTATCCTTTAGGGAACATGCTTTCCCAGACGCTTGGGTTTACCACCATCGACGGCGTTGGGCAGGAGGGACTCGAGAGAAGCTACAACAAGTACCTTGCTGGGGAACCGGGCAGGCTCATTACCGAAACCGACCGCGACAACAAGCCGCTTCCCTACGGAACGCAGGAATACATCGAACCCGTCAACGGCTGCAAGCTGGTGCTCACGACAGATTCCGTCGTGCAGTCGTTTTTGGAAAAAGCGCTGCAGGAAGCTTTGACCGTTAACAAGGCAAAGTATGCAGAAGGAATTATGCTGGATGTGCAGACGGGGGAAATCCTAGCGGTAGGCACAAAGCCGGATTACGACCCCAACGCGCCCCCGCGCAATGATCTTGAAACGCTGCAGGCGCTTGTGAAGAACCGCGTGGTGACGGACGCGTATGAGCCCGGCTCCACATTTAAGATCGTAACGCTCTCCTCGGCGCTCGATTCCGGGGCCATCACGACCTCGACGGAATTCGATTGCTCGGGCGTAAAAGAAGTCAACGGCGAGCTGATTAAGTGCTGGAAGAAGAGCCACGGCCACCAAACGCTGACAAAGGCCGTACAGAACTCCTGCAACCCCGCGTTCATGACGATGGCGCTCGCAATGGGGAAGGAAACGTTCTACGATTATATTTACAAGTTCGGCTTTGGATCTTCCACGGAAAGCGGGCTGACGGGCGAAAGCGGCGGCATCGTGATCCATGAAAAATATATCCGGGAAAACAATACCGCGCGTATCGGCTTCGGGCAGAGCATTGCGGTGACACCCATGCAGCTTGCCTCGGCGGTAGGTGCCGCCATCAACGGCGGAGAACTTATGCAGCCGTATATTGTCAAGCAGGTCATCGGCGCAAACGGCGGGATCATCAAGGAAAACCAGCCGACCGTCGTGCGGCGCGTGATTTCAGAGGAAACCTCCGCAACCGTGCGATCTATCTTGGAGAGCGTCGTGGCGGAAGGCAGCGGCAGAAACGCGCAGATTCCCGGCTACCGCGTGGGCGGAAAGACGGGCACCGCGCAAAAATATGTGGACGGCAAGGTATCCTCGGGCAGCCTCATCGCCTCCTTTATCGGCTTTGCGCCCGCGGATGACCCCAAGTACCTGTGCCTGATTCTCGTTGACGAGCCCAAGGTGGGCGTGATATTCGGAAGCACCGTGGCGGCGCCCTTTGTAAAGGATGTGCTGCAGGATACGCTCATGCACTACGGCGTCAAGCCGAGCACACAGGCGGAAACCGTAACGGTGCCCGATGTTGTCGGCAAATCCGCCAAGGAGGCGTCGGCAATCCTGCAGGAAGCCGGGCTTGCCTTTGATTACACCGCGGGCGAAGATAATATCGCGGTGACTTCCCAGGTACCCTACGCGGGAGAGGTTGTCGCAAAGGGCAGCGGCGTGCTCCTGTATACCGAAAACACCGCGGAGGACGCCGACAATGGCGGCACGGAGGACCTTGTAACGGTGCCCGACCTTTCCGGCATGACGCGCATTCAGGCCTATGACGCGCTGACGGCAATCGGTCTGTCGCTTCGCATCGAGCCTGAGGACCAAAGCGGCAAGGCGATACGTCAGAAGCCCGCGGCGGGCGAAGCCCTCGCCTTTGGGCAAAGCGTGACGGTGGAGTTTTCCCAGGTGGAGGAATGATGTTGCCCTTCGATGACCAAGAGGAGCGCAATATCGAAAAAGCGCGAAGAAACCCTTGAAATGGACATGCAAATAAGCCTTGTGGTATACTGAGTGAGGCTATGCGCGCTGTTTTGACAGCAGCGAAACTTATAAACGGGAAAAGGATGCGGCAGCCAAAGAATCCGCGGAACGTTTCGGTGAATAAGTTGAACGGCGTAAGCACAAGCCCACATTAACTGCCGTAAGTATGAGCAGGATGGTAAAGGAGAACGACAATGTTGCTTTCAAAACTATGCCAAAGTTTTGAGCACCGCCTGATTGGGGCGGATATTGACATTGACATGTTGCAATATGATTCCAGGAAGGTGAAGTCCGGCAGCCTTTTCTGCTGCATTGTGGGCACATTTTCGGACGGGCATGAATATGCACAGATGGCTGTGGAAGCGGGGGCTTCCGCAATCCTGTGCGAACGGGAGCTCCCTTTAGACGTACCCCAGGTGATCGTCAAAAACTCCCGCATCGCCATGGCGGAGATGGCGGCGGAATTCTACGGGCATCCGGAGTGCGAGATGCGCCTTGTGGGCATTACGGGCACCAACGGCAAGACGACGACCACATACATGGTAAAGGCAATTGCCGAGCATGCCGGAAAACAGGTTGGGCTTATTGGCACCATCCGGAATATGATCGGCACGCGCATTATTGAAACCGAGCGCACCACGCCGGAATCTGTGGACCTGTACCGCCTCCTCCGGGAAATGAAGGACGAGGGTGTAGAAATCGTCGTCATGGAGGTGTCCTCCCATTCGCTCGATCAGAACCGTGTCCACGGCCTAATGTTCGACGTGGCGGAATTCACCAATCTGACGCAGGACCATCTTGATTATCACAAGACGTTTGAAAATTACCTTGCCGCAAAGAAAAAACTTTTTTTCCAGAGCAGGCATGGTGTGATCAACATAGACGACCCCTATGCGGGCAAACTGATGGAAGGGTTCGTGCTGCCCGTTACGACGTTCGGCATCCGTGAGCGCGCCGATGTGTGCGCAAGCGAAATCGATATCACCACCCGCGGCGTGCAGTTTGATCTCAGGTTCCCCGGCGGCATTACCCGCATCAACGTACCCATTCCGGGGCTCTTCAGTGTATTTAACGCAATGGGTGCGGTTGCGGTTGCATTGAGCCTTGGAATTACTATGGAACATATCAAGGCCGGCCTTGAGGACATGCAGAGCGTTTCCGGGCGGTTGGAACCGCTGGATACCGGCAGCCTTGGATTTTCGGTATTTGTGGACTATGCGCATACGCCCGATGCGCTTGAAAATGTATTGAAGACCGTGCGCGGCTTTGCAAAGGGCAGAATCATTACCGTGTTTGGCTGCGGCGGGGACAGGGACCGCGCAAAGCGCCCCATTATGGGCGAAGTTGCGGGACGGTATTCCGACCGCCTGGTCGTCACCAGCGACAATCCGCGCTCGGAGGATCCGTTTGAGATACTTGCGGCCATTGAAGAGGGCGTCAAGAAATCCGGTTGCGCATACATCACAATCGAACAGCGGCGCGAGGCGATCCTGCATGCGCTCAAAAACGCAAGAAAAGACGATGTGATCGTCATTGCGGGCAAGGGCCATGAAAACTACCAGGAGATCAACGGCGTGAAGCATCACTTTGACGATAAGGAAGCCGTCATGGAGCTGCTCCAGGAATTGGGCCGTTGAATAACGCCGTGGGCACCAAAGCAAACCGGAGGATCAAATGCAACAGCTGATACTGGCATTACTGCTCAGTTTTTTAGTAACTCTCCTATTGGGGCCAATCGCGATCCCCATGCTCAAGCGGCTCAAATTCGGCCAGACAGAGCGGGATGACGGGCCGCAGACTCACCTTGTAAAGTCCGGCACCCCTACAATGGGAGGCCTTGTAATATTGGCGGGCATCTTAGCCGGCACCCTGACGTTTTCCATGGCGGGGCTGGAGTTTGTGCTCCCCTCGCTGCTCACGACATTCGCGTTCGGTCTTGTCGGGTTCTTGGACGATTTTATCAAGGTCAAGCGCAAACGTTCTTTGGGCCTGAGCGCTTACCAGAAGATCATCGCACAGTTGGTGTTCGCGTTCATCGTGGCGCTGACTGCCTACAACAATCCGTTTATCGGCCCTACGATCGTTATTCCCTTTACCGGGGCGGAGTGGAACCTTGGCATCTGGTACATCCCGTTTGTGATGTTCGTCATCATCGCCGAGGTCAATGCCGTCAACCTGACGGATGGTCTGGATGGACTGGCCTCGGGCGTTACCATGATATATGCGGTGGCGATGGCGCTGATCTTTACGCTGCTGTCGGTTACTGCGCTCGATAACGGGCAGATCGGCTACAGCGCGAACCTCAACGGCATGGCGGTGTTCTCTGCGGCGGTTGCCGGCGCATGTCTCGGGTTCTTGCGTTTCAATACCTATCCGGCGCGGGTATTCATGGGGGATACCGGGTCTATGGCGCTGGGCGGGGCCATTACGATGATGGCGCTGTTTAACCGCGGCGTGCTGCTGCTTCCCATTATGGGCGGCTGCTTCATGGCCTCCGCCATCAGTGTGGTGCTGCAGGTCGGCTCGTACAAGCTGCGCAAGAAGCGCGTGTTCAAAATGGCGCCGCTGCATCATCATTTTGAATTAATGGGGATACCGGAAACAAAAATTGTTTCGATGTATATGATAGTGACTTCGGTTTTGTGCCTCGTTTGCCTTTTGGCATACGTATAATCGACTGTTTGCCGTTCTGGGCGGGTCTCGGGATGCTGCGTTTTTAGTTGGCGCTTGGCGTGGCGGAGGGACTGACGGATGTTTGAGGGAAAGAGGCGGCTCTGTTGCCTCAAGCATCTGCCGCCCGAACGGCTTTTTTTAACAGAAAATCGTCCATGGGACGTCATGATATGGCGAAAAGGATACCCTCTTTGAAAGAGGTGTTTCAAGGTCAGGGATTCCAAAGGGATTTGTCCCTTTGGCGGGGTGCAGGGGCGGTGCCACTGAAACAAAGACTTTGTTGTGGTCTTATTGTCCACAGACGTTATATTTTTGGGTTTGAAAGGGATGGAATACCATGAAAACCGCACTGATCGTCGGCATGGCGCGCTCCGGTATCGCAAGCGCTCAACTGCTTGCAAAAGAGGGGTGGCGCCTGATACTCAGCGATACGCGCAAGGAGGTTCCGGAGCTTGGGGCGGCGCTTGACGGCATACCATACAGCAGCGCGCTGGGCGAGGACCCTCTAGAATATCTTTCGGGCGTGGACCTTGTGGTGGTAAGCCCGGGGGTCTCTTTGTTTCAGCCCTTTGTAGAGAAGGCGCGCGAAGCGGGGATTGAGGTCATCAGCGAGATTGAGCTCGGTTGGCGGTATGCAAAAGGCGAGTTTCTCTGCATCACCGGCACCAACGGAAAGACGACCTGTACGGCGTTGACCGGGGAACTATTTAAGAATGCGGGCAGGCATACGTTTGTGCTGGGCAATATCGGCACGCCGATTACGCAGTGTGCGCTTGAAACGCGGGATGGGGATGTAATCGTCGCGGAGACTGCGGCCCTGCAACTCGAAGCAAACGTGTTCTTTCATGCAAAGACCGCCGCGGTCTGCAACATTACAGAAGATCATCTGGACCGCTTTTTGACGATGGAAAACTACATTGCCGCAAAGTGCAAGATTTTTGACAACCAGACCGCCGATGATTTTGCGGTACTCAATTATGATGATCCCGTTGTCCGCGCGATGGCGGATAGGACGCCTGCGCGAAAGCTGTATTTTTCCCGGAGGGAAGAAGTGCCTGAAGGCGTCTATGCTCTGGGAGAGGAAGTCCGCTACCGGTTCGGCAACGAAGCGGGCGTGCTGTGCAAAACGGAAGAGATCCGCATTCCGGGCGCGCACAATCTGGAGAACGCTATGCTGTGCGCGGCGATTGCGCTTTCGAGGGGCATTGCGCCCGAGGCGATCCGTGAGACGCTCATGACGTTCCCGGGCGTCGAACACCGCATCGAGTTCGTGTGCGAGCGCGGCGGTATAAGCTACATCAACGACAGCAAGGGTACCAATCCCGACAGCACGATCAAGGCGGTCTGCGCGATGGACCGGCCCACAGTGCTGCTGCTGGGCGGGTATGACAAACACAGTTCATTTGACGAACTGTTTTCCGTCATCGTGAAAAGCCGGGTAAAGGGTGCTGTTGCCTTAGGGCAGACGGCGGAAAAGCTGCTTGACGCCGCAAAGCGCGCGGGCTTTTCTGACATCCTGCACTGTACAGGAGGATTTGAAGAGGCGGTCAATATGGCGCGGGAGCTTGCCGTTCCCGGCGATACGGTGCTGCTTTCCCCGGCCTGCGCAAGCTGGGGTATGTTTGAGAACTTTGAACAGCGCGGGCGCGTATTTAAGGAGATTGTGGCAGCTTATCCCGCATAAGCGCGGGGAAAGAGGAATAATTGGGGCGCCCGTCCGCATAGGATGAAAGGCGGCATTGCCACAGGCGCAGGGTTTTTGCGGGGAGGAAGCCGACTGGGTATGGAACGCAGCAAAAAAGCGAAAGCAGGACGCATGGATTTTGGCATCCTGATTGTGGTGCTTATGTTGTGCGCCATCGGTCTGGTGATGGTATTCTCTGCAAGCTATTACTCCGCGCAGGAAAAACTGGGCGACTCGCTCTACTATGTGCGCAAGCAGGCAATTTATCTTGTGCTGGCGATTCCCGTGATGCTGCTGCTGACAAGGGTAGATTACCACGTGCTTGATAAGCTCAAGACGCCCATTTTGCTCGTTTGCGTCATTTTGCTCGTTGCGGTGCTGCTGTTTGGCAGCGAATACAATGGCGGGAAGCGCTGGCTTTCCATCGCCGGGCAGAGCATACAGCCTTCCGAGATTGCGAAGTTCGGTATGATGATCTATATGGGCGCGTTTATGTCCAACCGCCAGCATTTGATGAAGGATTTCATCAAAGGGCTGTTGCCCATGCTGCTGGTACTCGGGCTGATCTGCGGGCTTATTATGCTCCAGCCCAATATGTCCATGTCTGTCATCATCGGTATGATGGGGATTGCCATGCTCTATGTGGGCGGGGCGGATTTTAAGTACATTGCGCTGATGATGCTTGCGGGTGTGGGGCTGTTCGTACTGTTCGCCGTTATTGAGCCTTACCGTCTTGCGCGGCTTGTCAGCTTTACCGATCCATGGGAGGATGCCGCCGGCAAAGGCTATCAGCTCATCCAGTCCCTCTACGCTTTGGGCGCCGGCGGATTGTTTGGGCAGGGATTGAGCAACAGCCGGCAGAAGCTTCTTTACCTGACGTTTGGCGAAAGTGATTTTGTATATTCCATCGTCGGGGAGGAGCTTGGTTTTATCGGCGCTGCGGTGGTGCTGCTGATGTACCTGTTCATTGTCTACCGCGGCATCCGCGTGGCGTTAAAATGCAAGGACCGCTTCGGCAGCCTTCTCGCCGCGGGGATTACCATCGTATTTGCGCTCCAGGTTGCGGTCAACGTAGGCGTTGTGACGGGCGTTATGCCTACAACCGGGCAGGCGATGCCGTTTATCAGCGCGGGAGGCAGTTCCCTGCTGATTTTTATGAGCGCAATGGGCGTATTGCTAAACATTTCCCGCCATACGTCCGAATTATAAGATACAGGCCAAGCGAAGAAAAACAAGGGACACGGGGCCCGGGATGGTGAACGGGCACATTTTTTCAACCGGATGCATAAGATGAAATTGTTCGCGAGCCATCCGGAGGTGAAAAGTTGATGTCCCGAATCATCGTGGTGGGCGGGTCGCCGCTTTCTGGCGAGCTGTATACGCCGGGCGCTAAGAATGCCGCTTTGCCCATTTTGGCAGCGACGCTTTTGGCGCAGCACCCGGTCCGTCTCATTGATTGTCCGCGCCTGAGCGACGTTTATAATATGATAGAACTGCTGCGCGCTTTGGGCTGCGCCGTCTCCTGGGAGGGAGACGCGCTTACCATTGACCCGCGCGATGCGCAGTGCCATGAGCTGCCGGAGCATCTGTCGAAATCCCTGCGCTCCTCCATCTTTTTGCTGGGGCCCATGGTGGCGAAATTCGGCCGCGCCATTGCGACATTCCCGGGCGGGTGCGATATCGGCGTAAGGCCCATTGACCTTCATATCGCTTCGCTGAGCGCGTTGGGGGTCAAAATTGAGGAATCCTTCGGAACCATCCACTGCGTGGGCGGTACTCTGTTTGGAACGCACATTCATCTGGATTATCCCAGCGTGGGCGCTACGGAAAACGCCATGATGGCGGCCGTTT
Organism: Bacillota bacterium; assembly: GCA_023461495.1. Taxonomy (GTDB): domain Bacteria; phylum Bacillota; class Clostridia; order Christensenellales; family CAG-138; genus JAEYLA01. Next base: position 16,517 of record JAEYLA010000028.1, read on the forward strand.
CCGCGCGGGGGGAAACCGTGATACAGAATGCCGCGCGGGAGCCGGAAATCGTAGATTTGCAGAATTTTCTGTGTGCGCTTGGATTTTCGGTGCGCGGAGCGGGAAGCTCTGCCGTTTCGATTACGGGCGGGTGCAATCCGCGGCCTGTGGAGCACCGCATTATGGCAGACCGTATCGTAGCGGGGACGTATTTGTGTGGCGCCGCCATTACGGGCGGAGACGTCTGCATGAAAAATATTGCGCCTGAATACCTTGGGAGCGTGATTAACAAGCTCAAGGAAGCGGGATGCGAGATCAGAAGCGGTGAAGATTATCTGCGCGTCATCGGCCCCAAACGTCCAAGGGAACTCAAGCGTGTGGAGACGCTGCCGCATCCGGGATTTCCCACCGATATGCAGGCGCAGATATTTGCCCTCTGCACGGTGGCGGACGGTACCTCCATGGTCGTGGAGAATGTATTTGAAAGCCGTTTTAAGCATGCTTCGGAGCTTGCGCGCATGGGTGCGGAAACCAGCGTCAACGGGCGCATTGCGGTCATCCGCGGCGTGAAGCGCCTTACTGGGGCAAATGTGGACGCAAGAGATTTGCGCGGAGGGGCGGCGCTGATATTGGCAGGCCTTCGCGCGCAAGGAGAAACGGTGGTGCATGGCGCGGAGCATGTGGACCGTGGATATGAACAAATAGAGCGGGATCTTTTGGCGCTGGGCGC
>JAEYLA010000029.1 GCA_023461495.1 Bacillota bacterium
TATCAAGCCCCTTGATGGGCGGCACAAACGCGCGTGAACCTGTTGCGACAAGCAATTTGTCATATGGGAGAACGCCGCCGTCATCAATCGTGACGGTATGCGCGTCCGGATCGATTTTGGCGGCTGCCTTTCCCGCAAGCAGCGTGCAGCCGTTGTTTTCATAAAACTCCCGGGGACGGTACGCTATGCGTTCCCGGTCTGTCTTGCCGAGCAGCAGGTAGGAAATAAGCGGGCGGGAATACACATGGTAGGCTTCCTTTCCCACAACCGTGATCTCCCCCGTTTTATCCACGCGGCGGATGCCCTCAATACAGCCGATTGCGGCGATGGAATTGCCGATGATCACATACTGCATACTTCACCTCTCCTCAAACACGATGGCCTTGTTGGGACAGCCGGATACACAGGCTGGCTCGCCAAAGGCATTCTTGGTGCACAGCTCACACTTCTGCATGGGGCCGTCCACCGAGGGCATGATGGCCCCATACGGGCAGGAGAGCACGCAGGTGTAGCAGGCCATACATTTTTCCGTATTGATGGAAATAAGCCCTTCCTCCAGCGTCAGCGCGCCGGAAATGCACGCCTTCACGCACAGCGGCTCCGTACAATGCCTGCACGCAACGGCAAAAAAGATATCCCCGCTTTCCTCGATTTTGATGCGCGGATTGATGCGCACATCCTTGAGGGCTTTTGCCATGTCCTTTTCCCCGGAGTTGGCGAACGCGCAGTTGTATTCGCAAAGGTGGCATCCCAAGCACCACTGTTCGTTGACAAAAATACGCTTCATATTCTCGTCCCCCTATTCTCCCGCATGCTGGATGCCTAATATCTCAAGCTCTTTTTCGGTCAGGCCCACCCCTCTTAGCATCAGCCGGTTGCCGCGCATGGCCTCAATGGAGTTGATGCCCATGCCGCCCATCATCTCTTTAATCTCATGCGTATAGGCAGTCACAAGGTTCACAAGGCGCTCCGCTCCCATTTCCGGGTTCAGGCGTTTGACAAGGTCCGGCCGCTGGGTGGCAATTCCCCAGTTGCACTTGCCGAGGTGGCAGGTGCGGCATAGGTGGCAGCCGAGCGCCAAGAGCGGGCCTGTCGCCATATACACGGCGTCGGCGCCTAAAGCGATGGCCTTTACAACATCCGCGCTGTTCCGGATGCTGCCGCCGACGACGATGGAAACATCCGAACGGATGCCCTCCTGCCTGAGCCGCTGATCGACGCTTGCAAGCGCAAGTTCAATGGGTATGCCGACATTATCCCGAATGCGGGTGGGTGCGGCACCTGTGCCGCCGCGGAACCCGTCGATGGCGATGATATCCGCGCCGCTTCTGGCAACGCCGCTCGCGATGGCCGAAACATTGTGCACCGCCGCGATTTTGACGATCACGGGCCGCTCATAATGCGTGGCTTCCTTAATGGAATAGACAAGCTGTCTTAAATCCTCAATGGAATAAATGTCATGGTGCGGCGCGGGAGAAATGGCGTCCGTGCCCTTGGGGATCATGCGGGTTTTCGCGACATCGCCCACAATTTTGGAGCTGGGCAGATGCCCGCCGATGCCCGGCTTTGCGCCCTGGCCCATTTTAATTTCGATCGCCGCACCCGCCTTTAAATACTCCGGATGCACGCCGAAGCGTCCGGACGCCACCTGCACGATAGTATTTGGTCCATACTTGTAAAAATCCTCATGCAGGCCGCCCTCGCCGGTATTATAGTAGATGCCAAGACGCTCCGCCGCCATTGCAAGACTGTGGTGCGCGTTGTAGGAGATAGAACCAAAGCTCATGGCGGAAAACAGGATGGGAGTAGCCAACGATAGCTGCGGCTCCATCTTCGTGATCATTTTGCCGTTTTCGTCCCGTTTGATGCCGGTGGGCTTTTTGCCCAGGAACGTACGCGTTTCCATCGGTTCGCGCAGCGGATCGATGGACGGATTTGTCACCTGGGACGCGTTGATGAGAATTTTATCCCAGTAAACGGGGTAATTCTTGGGCGTGCCCATGGAAGAAAGCAGCACGCCGCCCGAGCCCGCCTGCTTGTAAATATCGGTAATGGCTTCGCTGGACCAGTTGGAGTTTTCCTTGAATACATGATCGGACTTCGTGATTTTGAGCGCGCGCGTGGGGCAGAGCGACACACAGCGGTGGCAATCCACACACTTGCTGTCGTCCGCGGTCATAACGCCCGCCGCTTCGTCATATTGGTGCACTTCGTTTGCGCACTGCCGCTCGCATACCCTGCAGGTGATGCAGCGTGTGAAATTGCGCACAACTTCGTATTCCGGATATTGAAAATTGATTGGCATAGTAACCCTTCCCTTTCACCTAAACGACTAGACGACTTTTGCCATCGCCTCGGCGCTGAGCCGTACAATTACCGGCTCGCCGCCGCGCGGCGCCCACAACTCCTCCACCTCGGGTTCGACGGCGCGGATGCCGCATTCCTCGCTTGCGAGGTATACGCGTTCACCCTTTTTCGCCGCCACCAGGGAACGAAGTTTGAGCCTGTCGTTTAGTGCCATCAGCCCGCCGTTAAAGCCGACCAATATAGAGAAAGGGCCGGTGATGAGTAAGCTTGCGTATGCATTCCGAAGATACGTCAGGCGTTCCCGCTTCTCATCCTCCATCCGCGAGATGGTGGCCCAGAACGGGGCTGCGATCACGTTTGCGACTTCGTCGAGTTCCATGCCCTGCTTGCGCGTAAGATAGTCAAGGATATAGGAGATGACCTCCGTATCCGTCTGCAACGTGCAGGAGTAGCCGAACATTTCAATGAACCTGCGGTTCGCGTCATAGGAGGAGATTTCGCCGTTGTGCACGACGGTATAATCAAGCATGCCAAACGGGTGCGCGCCGCCCCACCAGCCCGGGGTGTTGGTGGGATAACGGCCGTGCGCCGTCCAGCAGTAGCCTTCATACTCTTCCAGGCGGTAATAGCGGCCAACGTCCTCCGGATATCCAACAGCCTTAAATACGCCCATATTTTTCCCGCAGGAAAATACGTAAGCGCCACTGATCTGGGTATTGATCTTCATCACGCTTCTGACCATGAATTCGTTTTCATCAAGCTGGCTTGCTGCAAGCTTGGTGGGCAAAGGCCGTAAAAAATACCGCCATATCAGCGGCTCCCCGGAAATCTGCTTCATGGGGCGCACAGGGATACGCGATAGATTGATGATATCGTAATGCCGGTCCATGAACTGTTCGCAGGCTTCCTTACCCGCCTGCGATTCATAAAAGACATGCAGGGCATAAAGCTCTTTGTACTGCGGGTAAATGCCGTATCCCGCAAATCCTCCTCCAAGGCCGTTGGAACGGTCATGCATGACGGCGATGGAATTAATGATCTCCTGTCCGTTAAATCTGGTTCCGTCTGTTGCAATGATTCCGGATATCGCACATCCGGATGGGATGCGTACATTACCCTCCCACTGTCGGGGCATTTCGTCCTTTCGCACTCTTTTGTCCTCCTTCACGCTTCCGGCAACGGATATCGGCAGTTGCCGCTACTATATATATTATATATTAATTGGAGATTATACGCGCATGT
>JAEYLA010000030.1 GCA_023461495.1 Bacillota bacterium
GCAATTGTTGCCCAGTATCATAAACGTTGCGGTGCGCTTTTTAAAACACTCGCCACAGTTGGGACAGTGCGCCTCCTCACAGACCGTATGCAGGGAAAGCTCGCGCAGAAGGCTGATGACTTTCCGGTTTTCTTCCCCGATGTTGCTCCTGACGCGCAGCCATTCCGGTTTTCTAGGCGGCATTGTCCGTTCCATTGCAAATCCTCTTCTTTTCCGTTCCGGTTGAATTCCAGCGAGGGCACAAACACATTGACGCCGGTACCTTTTACTTTACATGCCCGATCCGTTTTTGTAAATTAAATCTCACTATTTATCCTATGGGTTTACTATGTAAGTAAAATAAAAAACAGCGCGTCTCTTGGAGCCGCGCCGTCTGCATTCACGCCTTTATTCCGCTGCCCCGTCCTTCATCCTTGCGGTCAGCAGCATGCTCACAACTGTCACCGCCATCATAAAGACGCCCGAAATCAGGAACCAGAACGCAACGCCCTCCTTCTCCGATACCGGGCCTGCGATCAAAAGCCCCAGCGGCATCGCAAGGGATGACAGGCTCATGATGAGCGAGAACACGCGCCCCATCTCTTCCGGCGGTACGTTCTGCTGCATGTACGCCATATACGGGATGTTATAGAGGTTGCCGCTTGCGCCCATGAACGCGCAAAGCACGGCAAACACCCAGAAATACGCCATATCCGCAGGCACCAGGCCGCACAGAAGGGACGTGAGCCCCAACAGCAGCAGGGACAGGTGGATCATACGGAATTTGTCCTTCACTTCTCCGCGCGCGCTCACAAGCCCCGCCGCCGCCATCATGCCCGCAGCGAACACGAACTCCACGACACCCGCATGCCATGCGGTGCCCTGAAAGTAGCTGCTGGTCATCAGCGGATATAGCGAGGACATGGGCATGAACGCCACCATGCAGAGGATGGACGCGACCGTCACAATAAACATCCTGCGCATAGAATAGAGCGTTTTTGCGCCCGCCTTCATTTCCGCCCACATATGCGGGGCTTCTTGGTGCTCTCTGGGCGGATCCGGAATGGCGACGATGCCCGTCGCCGTGCAGGCAAGGACCGCGCCCAAAAGATCGGTCAGCAAAATCAGCCGCAGCGGCAGCGCCGCGTACATCGCAGCGCCGATCACCGGGCCAAGCATGAACGCGCCGGACTGCAGAAACTGCATAATACCATTGACGCGCATCAATTGATCCTGCGGGGCAATCATGGGGATGGCCTTCTGTACGGCGGGCATATGGAACGCGCCGCCAAGGCCCCGCAAAAACAATGCAATGTACACAAGCAAGCACGACCCATGACCCATGTAGAAGAATGCCGCCAAGATTGCCGCGCAGACGCCCATGAACGCGTCCGCGTAAATGATGACGTTTTTAAGCTTGAGCCTGTCCACCCATACGCCTGCGAACGGGCCGATGAAGATGCCCGGCAAAAATGCCGCAAGGCCGGAAATGGAAAGCACGATGGCGGAGCCGCTTTCAGTCGCCAGCCACCAGATCAGGGCAAACTGTACGGCGGAAGAGCCGATGAGGCTCAGCGCCTGCCCGGAGGTGAAAAGCGCAAACACCTGCTTCCAGCGGGGCGAAGGCTGTTGATCGATCTTATGATTTTTCTGTTGTTCCATACCTGCCGCAAAAGCGGCCTATCCTCCTTTTATATAAGAAATTTGGAATGTCCCGGGGGGCAATAACAAAGAAGCGGTACTGCCGCTTCCCTGTCAAAAGCCGGATACCGTTTTTGCGCCTGCTGGCGCCGGGTCGTTATGCCCTCCTGTCAAAGAACGGGGATTTTCCGGAAGCGGAGAGCGGGATGCCCAGGATGTTGTGCACCTGCTCCCCGAGGAGGTTCATATCAAGCGCCGTGCGCCCTGCGGAGAACATCACGCGGTTGTCCACGCGATGGTCGGCGGCAACCGCTACCGCGGAGCCCACGGCAATGCCAAGGTCGATATTGTCATACGCGCAGGCGGCGCCCGCCCGGGTACATGCGGCACAATTGTCAAACCCGCAGTATTTGCAGGACTCGTCAAGGCCATGCACCTTGCGCCGCGTGCCGATGAGCACCACCGCAAGGCTTTGGCGCACATTGTTTGCATCCCGTACAAAGAATGGACGTTTGAGCGGTTCCGCGAGCTGCTCCATCCTGTCCGCAAGCGCATCCTTTTCCTCCCCGGTGAGCACGCATACCGCAATATGATCCATGCCGCGGGTCTTGGGCGCGGTACGCGCCGCCACGCACATCAACTCCGCCGTATGCAGAACGGCGGACTGTTCACATACCTCCGACGAAAGCTTCATACTTGATGTACCCCTTTTCTTGATCATTTAGACCGCGCAGCGCGCAGTTTATCCCACATAGTGGATCACAAGGAGAAACTCCGCCGTATCGGAGCCCGCGTTCTGGTAGCTGTGCGCCACATCCGCCTGGAACCGCACGGAATCCCCGGCAGAAAGCGTACACGCCTGCCCGTCAACCGTCAGTTCCAGATTGCCGCGAAACACGGTGAGGTATTCCTCGGTTCCCGCTAAATGCGCGTCCGAAGCAAACAGCACGCCGGGCAGCACCTCGATCCGGTAGGTTTCAAAGCGTGTGCGCTCATCAAACGGAAACAGCGGATAGTTCAAAAAGCCGCCGTCGCACTCCACAATGGGCCTGATTTCCGTGCCTTTGATCACCTGCATCTGCTGCGCGGGCTTTTCCAAAAGCGCGGAAAACGAGATTTTGAGCCCGTTTGCGATCTTCCACAATACGCTGATGGTGGGGTTGACCTCGCCGCGTTCGATCTGGCCGATCATGCTCTTGGATACACCTGTAAGCTTTGCCACCGCGTCCAGGCTCAGCCTGCGTTCTTCACGCAGGGCTTTGAGGTTATTTGCCACCATTCCCGTAACATCCATGCTTCCTCCAAAACAACACATTGACAGTATAGCGCACGTCCAGTACAATATACCGCATATACATAATACTGCACGCATTGTACGATATAGTATACCATAGCGGCAGCAAGGAGAACAGCCATGTTCAGCTTACCGAATTTTCTGGCCTACGTATTGATCAGTACCCTTACCCCCGGGCCGAACAACATTATGTCCATGAGCAACGCAAGCCGCGTGGGCCTTAAAAAGAGCCTACCGTTTTGCTTTGGCGTGGCGGCGGGGTTTCTGCTCCTGATTACGGCAAGCTTTTTGCTGGGGACGCTGCTCTACACCGCCATCCCCGCGATCAAGCCCTATATGCTTGTTGCAGGGGCCGCATATATCCTCTACCTTGCCTACAAAACATGGACCAGCCACGGCGTTGCGGAGAACGGGCAGGCGCACACGGGGTTTTGGCATGCAGTGGCGCTGCAGTTTGTCAACCCAAAGGGCATCATTTACGGCATCACGGTGGCGTCGGCCTATATCCTGCCCTACTACCGCGCGCCCCTGACGCTTGCTCTGTTCACGGCATTCATGGCCCTGGTCTGCCTCATCAGCACCGTGGGTTGGGCAGCGTTCGGCGCCGTGTTTCAAAAGCTACTCACGCGGCACGCAAAAGCAATCAACGCCATCATGTCGCTGCTGCTTGTGTACTGCGCCGTCTCGCTGTTCTTTTAAGGGAAGCGCCTACGGCTGCATTCCCTCCGGCCAGCGCTTCAGGTTCGTATAGTACGGCGCAAAGCCTGCCTTTTCCCAAAAGCTGCGGCCCGCCGCGTTCGCGTGCAGCACATCGAGCGAGATCACGGCGTTTTGCGGGAACGCGTGGCGGAGGAGATAGTCTACCGCCCTTAGGCCATAGCCGCGCCTGCGGTGCTCCCGCGCAATGACGAACTGCTTGAGGAATACAAAGGGCGCGTCCTCCCCTTCCCCATGCTCCACACGGTAGAGCGCATACCCCAGCACTGCGTCTTCTTGATAGAATAAAAGCGCCGTGTAGCCTTCGCGCACCAGCGCCGCCATACGCGCTTCGAGCTCCGGAAGCGTCATGGAATTGCTGCTGCCTTCATCTTCTATTAAAGTGCGGTTGAGCCGCGCCAACAGGGGGAGATCCCGTTCTCCCGCTTCCCGTACGGAAAACGGATGCCGCCCATCCATACTACTCCCCCGCCCGGATGGTGCCCATGCCGTTGATCTGCTGGGAGACATCCGCGGGCTTGCCGTAATAACGGATGCTGCCCGTGCCGTTGATCTGGGCGTCCATCTTTTCAAGCGCCGTCGTCTCGATGGTACCGGCGCCATTGATAGTCAGCTTTACGTCCTTTGCCTGGAGTGCCTTTGCCTCTACATCCCCCGCGCCGTTCAATGTGCAGGTGAATGCGTCCGAAGCGCCGGAAAGGGAAAGCTTCACAGCGCCGTCCGCTTCAAGCACCGTCTTTTGTGCGGCGATGTTTTTGATTTCCCCCTTGGCGGCGCCCGCCACCTTCAATCCGAAGCGGGAGACGTCCGCCGCATCCACATCCACCTGATAGTCGCCCTCCACATAGATGTATTCGCAGGGCGCGTATACCGTAACGTGGAACGAATCCGTGAGGAAGGTGCGGAATTCATCCGTCTTGACGGTGATCTTATCGCCCGTAATCTCCACCTTGAGATCATGCTCCTTCACAAGCGCCTCAGCGCAGTCCACCTCCACGCGCGGGTTCCCCTCGGCGGGCTTTACGGTCAGCGTGACGTCGCCTTCTGCCAAAAACACAAGCCCATTGACGGACAGGGAGTAGGCGTCCGCCGCCGTTTTTGCCTCCGCCGTCACCGTTGTGTGCGGGCCGCTCAAGTGCACCTTCACGCGCTCCCTGACGCTGCTTCTGATCGTAAAACAGCCGCTCAAAAAAAGCATTGCCGCAAGCAGCAGGATCCCCAAACCGATCGTCCGCTTTTTCATATCTTTCCTCTTCCTTTTATATTCAAAAATTATTTGAGCGCCGAGAGTTCCTCCATGAATGCGCCTGCGAGCGCGATTGTACCGATGCTTTGCACCTTGCCGGTCATATACACCGCGCCGTCTTGAAGGATGTCGATTGCAAGCGTTCCGCCGGGCATATGCACGGTAATCTGCGGTTCAACAAGCCCGAGCCGGTAAGCGGCGCTTGCGGCGGCGCAGCTGCTGCTGCCGGAAGCGAGCGTATAGCCTGCGCCCCGCTCATAGATTTCGATTTGGATGTTCCTGCGGTCCAGCACCTGCAACAGCTGCATATTGATGCGGTTGGGAAACTGCGGCGCATGCTCCACATATGGCCCGAGCGCACAAGCTTTTTCCTTTGAAATCTCCGCCATGGGGATCACGCAGTGCGGATTGCCGATGGAAAGGCAGGTGACGCGGTATGCCTGAGAGTCAAACGTCATCTGCTCGTCCACCACTTCGCGGTCTTCCCCGGCTACGGGAATTCCGGCGCTTCTAAACGTGGGGATTCCCATGAGCACCTTCGAAAAATCCCCGCTTTCATTGAGGTACTCCACCTCCACATCCCCGCCGAGTGTGGAAAGCGTGAAGCCCTGTTGTGTCACATATCCCGCATCCTTAAGGTATTTGGAGAAAATGCGCACGCCGTTGCCGCTCTTTTCCGCCTCGCCGCCATCGGGATTGTAGATTTTCACCCCAATGCGCCCATTTTCAAATATGGGGCCGAACAGGATGCCGTCTGACCCTACCCCAAAGTTCCGGTCACAAATGAGCCGAATGCGCGCGGGCGTTAACGGGAATGCGTTCAGTTTGGGATCATAAACCAAATAGTCGTTGCCCAAACCATGATATTTTTGCAGTATAAGTTGCATGAGAAGCCTCCTGATCATTGAATGTATCCACTATTCGCGCAAAAGCCGGGCCGTGGACGCCCCAAGCAAGGCTAACAGCTGCTGCGGGGAAACGAGCACCGTGCACCCTTTCTGCCCGCCGCTGATCGCGATCCGCTCAAAGCGAAGCGCAGTCTCCTCTAGATACGTCGGGTACTGCTTTTTCATGCCGACCGGGGATACGCCGCCCCGCACATAGCCGGTCAGACCCAACAGGTCCTTGACATGGATCAGCTCAATCCGCTTGTCTCCCGCAGCAAGCGCTGCGGCCTTGACGTCCAGTTCTCCCGAAACCGGGATGACAAATACCAGTACGCCTTTTCGCTCGCCCCTCGCACAGAGTGTCTTAAAGCTCTGCTCCGGCGGGATGCCGGTCAGCACGCTGACCGCCTCGCCCGAAAATGTTTCCTCTCCCAAATCATAATAGACCGGGGTATACGGGATGCCTGCGCGCTCCAGCATGCGCATGGCGTTTGTTTTTACTTCTTTTTGCATGAACAACCTCCGGATTCCTTTCCACTTTACCACGCGCGCCTGTCCCCTTCAATAGAGCAGCGCGCTTACAAATAGGATAAAATTGGCGTTTTTTCAAACCCATCGCCAATTTCCAGCAAATTTCCATGGTACCGCTAAACATCAACAAAAATATCACGATATTATCTTATAGCCCGGAAAAGTGCCGGGCTGACTGATCTACTCCAAGCCGATCTGCAAAAAGCCAAAAGGGGTATCATGATGAAATTTGTCAAACCAAAGGCCCTCAAGCGGACCAAGGACGCGTCCGCCGCAAAAGCCAGCTTTGCCGCGCTGACAAGGAAGCTGTACCTCCGCATTCCCATGCAGTTGACCATCGTCCTTGTTGTCATTGCGATTGTTGCGCTCACCTTTGCGCAAAGCATACTGACGACATATATGACGGACCGGGCAAAGCAGGATATCACGGCGCTTGCGAAAAGCAACGCGCAGCTTGCCAAGGACTATTTTGAAGCCATGCAGACGCAGTCAAAAACGCTGTCCATGATGCTTTCCAAAATGGAGGGGGACGTCAAGGGGAAATCCGACGCGAGCACCTACGTCATCCCGGTCATCCGGAGTGTCCTCTACGGCGCTTTGGAGGATGAGCGCATCTTTGGCGCTTACGCGGCATTTGAGCCCAATAAATATTTCCCTTATACCCCGGACGGCATCTCCTTCTACGCTTACCGGGATACGGGAAAAATCAAAATGGAAACGCTCTACGATTATAAGGACTACGGCACTGCGGATTATTACGCCAACACGATCAAAGCGCAGCAGGCTTACATGACGGAGCCCTATCAACACACGCTGAGCAACGGGGAAACCGTATGGCTGGTATCCATCAGCAATCCCATCCTCAACGACAACGGTGAATGCATTGGCGTGACCAATTGCGATATTGTTGTGGATACCATCAACACCCTCAGCTACGATATGGGCAGCTTTAAGAGCGCCTACCAGTTCATCCTGACCGGAGACAAGCACTTCCTGGCGCATTCTGAAAACGCGGACGCCGTCGGCAGCGCCTATCAGGTGACAAACGAGGTCAGTTCCGCGGAATTGATCAGCGCCGCAACCGGAAATGCCGCCATCCTGACAGCGGGCAAGAGCGCGCAAAGCGGCAAGGACGCGCTTGTCGTACTGATGCCATCCGTCATCACGGGGCTTCAAAAGCATCTCATCAGCGTATTTGTGGTGGACCGTACGGAAACACTGCAAACGCTCAACAATGTGCTCGCTTACGTCAGGCTGGGACTCGTTGGCTTTGTGATTCTCTTTATGGCCATGTTCTCGCTGCTGATGCGGCGGGCACTCTCTCCGGTCGGCAAAATTGTGCAGTTCGCCTCGGATGTGCAGAGCGGCAGGCTGGATACGGACATCAAGCTCAAATCCAGAGACGAATTGCTGGACCTTTACAATGCGGTGGACGGCATCCGCAAGACCATCCGCACGCTGGTCTCGGATTCCATCCTGCTCACAGAAGCGGCAACGCAAGGCCGCCTGGAAGAACGCGCGGACGCGGCGCAGCACCAGGGCGAATACAAGCGCCTCGTGGAGGGCATCAACAGCACGCTCGACGCAATTGTGGAACCGCTGGTGGAAATTATCGATATGCTCCAGCAGCTCCAGCGCGGCAACCTCTCCGCCCGCATCGAAAAAGACTATCAGGGTGAGTTCGCGTTTATCCGAAACGCTTTTAACGAGACGATGGATGTACTCAACCGCTATATCGGCGAAATTGCGGCACTGCTTAAGGCGATGTCTGAAGGCGACCTGACGCAGGAGATCACCTCTGATTTCTATGGCGACTTTGTCACCCTCAAGGACAGCATCAACAACATCGTCCATTCCCTCAATACCACCCTTTCCAACATCAACACGGCGGCAGACCAGGTGGCATCAGGCACCCGGCAGGTTTCCGCGGGCAGCCAGGCCATTTCCCAGGGCGCAACGGAACAGGCGAGCGCCATTGAAGAGCTGACCGCCACCATTACCGAGATCGCCGCACAGACCAAGGAAAACGCAAAAAGCGCCAACCACGCCAACGAGCTTTCCCTCTCGGCAAAGGAAGACGCCGCCAAGGGGGCGGCCCAGATGCAGCAGATGCAAAACGCCATGGTGGAAATCAACCGGTCTTCCGAAAACATCGGCAAGATCATCAAGGTGATCGACGATATCGCGTTCCAGACCAACATCCTTGCCCTCAACGCTGCGGTGGAAGCCGCTCGCGCCGGGCAGCACGGGCGCGGGTTCGCAGTCGTCGCGGAAGAAGTGCGCAACCTTGCTGCGCGCAGCGCGCAGGCCGCCAATGAAACCACCCTTCTCATAGAAGGCTCCGTCAAAAAGACGGAGGCTGGCACCAAGATCGCGGACGCGACCGCAGCCGCGCTCAAGAACATTGTGGAAGGTGTAGACAAAACCGTGGAGCTTGTTGGGCAGATCGCCGTGGCCTCCAACGAGCAGGCAACGGGCATCGCGCAGGTGAACCGCGGTATCGATCAGCTTTCCGACGTTGTGCAGACAAACTCCGCCACAGCGGAGGAATCCGCCGCATCGAGCGAGGAGCTTTCCGGACAGGCCGAGCTCTTAAAAAGCATGGTCGCGCAGTTCCAGCTCGAGCAGCCTAAGGCGGAAGCCCCGGAAGCGCCCGCGGAAAAGGAAAAGTCTAGAAAGCGGCGGCCCGCAAAGGCTGCGGCGCCTGCCGAGGCGGACACGGCAGCCATCATCTCCCTGGAGGATACGGAGTTCGGCAAGTATTAAGAGGTTGTTCCAAAAAGCCCGCGGCAAATGCCGCGGGCTTTTTTCTTGCCTTGCGTTGTTCATAAGCGATGTTCGGGTAAGATATACTGCAAAAGGCTTTATATGCGCCGGCCGGGCCGGCGCGCGGAAAGGAACCATTGTATGTTTGAAGGATTATGCACCAATGCAAAAGAATATAAAAATCTCGTAAACGGCGAATGGACCGTTTCCAAATCCGGTGCTTCGATTGCGCTTTCCTCCCCCATCGACGGCAGCGCGCTCGGCACAGTACCCGCCATGACGCGCGAGGAAGTGGACGCGGCGATCAAGGCCAGCAAGGAGGGCTTTTACAGCTGGGCGGCGCTGCCCGTCTACAAACGGGCCGAAGCATTTTACCGCGCAGCGGATCTTCTGGAAGCGCACGCGGACACAATTGCGGACGTACTGACGATGGAAATCGCAAAGGATAAAAAATCCTCCGCCGCGGAAGTGACCCGCACAGCGGATTTTCTACGGTACACAGCCGATGTGGGCAAGAGCCTGCAGGGCGAAGCCATTGGCGGCGGCAATTTCCCCGGCGGCTCCAAGAACAAGATGTCCTATGTGCAGCGCGTACCGCTTGGCACCATCCTCGCCATCTCCCCGTTCAACTATCCCATCAATCTCTCCGTTTCAAAAATCGCCCCGGCGCTCATCGGCGGAAACGCCGTGATCCTCAAGCCGCCCACGCAGGGCGCCATCAGCGCCCTTCACCTTGCGCGGGTGTTTCAGGAAGCCGGTCTCCCCGCGGGGGTACTCAACACCGTAACGGGCCGCGGCAACGAAATCGGAGACTATATCGTCGCGCACCCCGGCATTCAGTTTGTCAATTTCACTGGCAGTACGGAGGTGGGCAGGCACATCGCCCAGGTGGCGGGCATGGTGCCGCTAATGCTTGAGCTTGGCGGCAAGGACGCGGCCATTGTATTGGACGATGCGGATCTTGACTTTGCGGC
>JAEYLA010000031.1 GCA_023461495.1 Bacillota bacterium
TGGCTGGCGGTATCATCATGGCTTTTGGGCAAATCCCGCAGATTGTACAGATTCTCAAAACAAAATCCGCGCAGGACTTGAATCTCAAGACCTATCTGATGATGTGCGCAGGAATTTCCATGATGGAGGCATATGCCGTCCATCTGGTTATGAACGGAGCGGGCGACGCGTTTCTGATTACCAACTCCATGTCGCTTCTTGCATCCATCCTGATGATCGTACTTATCCTCAAATATGGGGGAAAGCGCAGCGTATAGTTTTCCGTAGGCAATCGACTAAAATTCATAATAGGAGGCTGCTATGAAGATTATAGAATGCGCGCCGGACATTTCACACGCAGTGAAACTGATGGAGGAACTGTCCAGCTGTTTGCAGGGGATCACCGGGGACAGCGGCGCAAGCTCATTTGACCCGCATGATGTTATAGGCGCGCGCGCAGTATTCCTGATCGCGTATGACGAAGAGACTGGGGAGGCAATTGGCTGTGGTGCGATCCGGCCTATGGGGGAAACGGTGGCAGAACTCAAGCGTATGTATGCGTGCCGCCCCGGCGTGGGTACGCAGATATTGTATGCGCTTGAGAAACGGGCAAAGACGTTTGGGTATGCCGCCATCCGGCTCGAAACAAGGCTTGCAAACCAAAAGGCCGTTTCGTTCTATGAAAAAAGGGGATACCGGCGTATCCCCAATTATGGCAGGTATATCGGCCGTCCGGAAGCGGTCTGTTTTGAAAAGCGCCTGTCCGAATTGTGCTGATGCGGTACCCGCTCAATCCTGCTCGATCAACAACGCCTCCACAAACTGTTTTGCGACCCGTGGCGAGCGTCCCCCGCGGGAGAGCGCAAACCGCTCCGCCTGCAGCAAAAGTCCGTCCGACGGCTCCAAATCCTTCTGCAGCAGCAGTGCACTTACGATGGCGAGATAGCCCTCCTTGTCCGGCTTGCCGAAATATACCCTGAGGCCGAAGCGCTCGGAAAGAGACGTCTGCTCCTCAATGGTTTCGTTCCTGTGGATATCGCCGCCCTCACGGTCGGAAAACCGCTCGTTGACGATATGCCGCCGGTTGCTGGTGGCATAGATGGCGACGTTTTTCGTGCGCGCCGCCGCGGATCCCTCGAGTATGGCTTTGAGCATGCCGCTTTCCTCGTTGCATTCCGTAAAGGAAAGGTCGTCCAGATACAACACAAAGCGCAGCGGGTTGTCCCGGAGCTTTTCGAGTATGGAAGGGATCAGCAGCAACTGGTGCTTTTTGATTTCAATGAGCCGCAGCCCATCCTTCCCATATTCGTTGACGAGCGCCTTGACGGTGGAGGACTTGCCCGTGCCCGCGTCGCCGTATAACAGCGCGTTCGCGGCGGGCTTCCCATTGAGCAGCGCGAGCGTATTGGCGGCGACGAGCGCGCGCTCCCGTTCGTACCCCTTCAATTCCGCAAGGCGCACCTGGTCAGGCGTTTGTACCGGGAGGATGGTATTGCCCTCCAGATGGAACATGGTGTGTTCCGCATAAATGCCGTAACCGGCCTTATTGAGATGTGCCATGCGCGCTTCATACGCGGCATGAAAATCAAGGGGTTGCGTGGCCCACACAGGCAAATATCCCGGGTAGGTCATTTTCTGCCGTACTACTGCCGCATCCAGTTGGGAAAGCTCCTCCAGTATGGAAAGCTCCGCATCGAGGCATTTCTGCATGGCACGCGAAGCAGGCGCGTTGATGGCACGTTTGTATACATAGGGGTTTTCATTGGGTGCGGCCTTATTCCATACATAGTCCGTCCAGTCTTCCGTCACGGCAAAGAGCTTTGCACAAAACGCCGCGTACGCGTCCACCTGCTCCGCCTCGCTTTTTGAAATGGAGGAAAAAAGCTGCATGGCGGCTGCAAATACGGCATCCTCCAGCAAATCGCGGAACAGCACAAGGGAACGGAGCTTAACATAGAGCGCCATCAAGTCTTTCAAAACAAAATCCTCGCTAAACGTGGAATCCCCGGGTGCTTTCCCGGATGGTATCCCTATCTTACGACAAAGTGTGAAAGCGGGCAAGTAAGAAGAGAACAGCAATAAACAAACACCCCGTTTAGGGGCGTGTGAGTGCCTTTAAAAAGGCATTCACATATGTTTGCGCTACCCGCGTTGCATAGGGAGGAATGACTGCCAATCAGGACGATGATGATGAGGCCGCGGCTGCAGAGGCCGCAATGGCGACTTGCTGCGCAATCAGCATGCCCGTAACCCCGCCCAGCAATGCCGTGTTGAGCGGCGGCAGCGCCTCCGGCGCAACACAAATGGTTAGCGAAGCGCTCAAAAGCAGAAGCTCCTGCTTAGCGACAAAGAAGCCGCCAAAGCCGTTCTGCGCCCTGAGGGAAGCGGCAGTTTCGGCAATATCCGCGGCAAGCGTTGTGGGTCTTAATGAGGAGGAAGCAAGAACGCCCAGCATCGGCAACAGATAATAGCGCCGGAACGAAAGGCTTTCCGCTTCAAGCGCATCCTGTATCTGCAGGACACGGCGAGAGATTTGGTCATCCCCGGAAAGGGAAAGCAGCATGGAGAGGCTTAACGCCTCGCTCTTTGGCGTAAGCGACGGTTTTAGCTCGAAAAACAGGCGCTCCGCCTTCTCTATAGCGGCCCCGGCATCCTGTGCGGAGCTTCCGATGAGCGCGGCATAGATGACGCTTTGGTCGCCGGAAAGGAACGGATGCATGCTGCGGACGGCTTCATAGGCGGAGCGCGTCTTTTGAACCGCAGCCTGCTGTGCGTCGCACGGGACGGCCATAGCGATTTGCAGCGCGGCAAACACCAGGTACATGCTTGCGTGAAATCGGGCTGCTTTTAAAAGCTGATAAACCACGACGGCGTCCTTCATCAGATCTTCCGGATGCTCGCGCAGAGAAAGCATTGCCGCAAAAGAGAACAGCGTGGTTCCACGGAACATGGAAAACGGGCTTGTGTGCGCCTTGACGAGTTGCATGGCCTCCCGGATGCGGACACAATCCGCCTCCTTGTGCTCGCTCGTAT
>JAEYLA010000032.1 GCA_023461495.1 Bacillota bacterium
CCGGAGTCGCCCACGCCGCCAAACCCGAGCCGCGGGTTGGCAAGATGGATGATCGTATCGTTGATGCATCCGCCGCCAAAGGAGCAGGTATCAAGCACCTTTTTTTCCACTGCCCCGCTCTGCGTAAACAGGTAAAACGCCAGTGGCTTCGGGCGGGAGCGGATGAAGGAAATGCATGCATCAAGGTCCCGATAGGTCATGACGGGGAGGATCGGGCCAAAGATTTCCTCCTGCATGACAGGCGAATCCGGTGTAATATCCACAAGCACCGTTGGTTCCACAAAGCGGCGCTTAGGATCGCTTCCGCCGCCGATCACCACGCGTTCTCCTTGGATAAGGCCCGTTACGCGCGCAAAGTGCTTTTCGCTGATGATAACGGGCATCTCCGAATAATCGCCGTTCGGGAAAAATCCTTCGAGCGCCTTTTTAAACTCCTCTAAAAACCTGTCCTTTACGGATTCGTGTATCATCAGGTAATCCGGTTCCACACAGGTTTGTCCGGCGTTTAACACCTTGCCAAAGGCAATGCGTTTTGCGGCAAGCGGAATATTCGCCGTTTCGTCAACAATGGCGGGGCTTTTGCCGCCAAGCTCCAGTGTGACGGGCGTGAGGTGCTTGGCGGCTGCCGCCATCACTGTTTTTCCAACCTCAACGCTTCCGGTAAAGAAAATATAATCAAACGCTTCCTCCAAAAGCGCCTGATTTTCCTCACGGCCTCCCTCCACAACCGCAATGTATTCCGGGGGAAACGTATCGCGAATAATCTTTGCAATGGCGCGGCTCGTCGCCCCGGCGTATGCGGAGGGTTTTATGACGGTGCAGTTCCCCGCTGAAATCGCTCCCACCACAGGCTCCAGGCAGAGCTGGACGGGGTAATTCCATGGCGACATCACCAGTACGACGCCGTACGGCTCCGGGGAGAGAAAGCTTTTTGCATGGAACTGCGTGAGGGGCGTCTTGACCGTCTTTGATTTGACCCAGCGGGGAAGATGCTTGAGATGAAAATGGAGCTCATCCAGCACCATGCCGGTTTCAGTCATATATGTTTCAAAAGGCGATTTGTTTAAATCCGCCTTCATGGCGGCATTGATCAGCGGTTCATTCTCCCGGATCGCTTTTTGAAGTTTTTTGAGTGCGTCCATACGGAACGCAAGCGAGCGTGTTGCACCGCTTTCAAAAAAGCTGCGCTGCCGCGCGACGATCGAAGCAATATTCATACGATCCCTCCAATACGAGTAATAGCGTCCATAATGCGATGTACATAGGCGTCTGACGCGGAACCGAACCGATCCGACCCAAAGGCTGCAAATCCATCACGGGCTTCCTGTGCCTCCTTTGTACAGTTGAGCAATGCAGGCGCAAGGCAAAGCCAGCACAACTTGAGGCTATACAGAAGGACTGCCTCCGCGTCCTCTGCTTCTTCCGGTTTCAGCGCAAGAAAATACGCATGAATCCGGCTGCAAAGCGCAATACTGTTGGCCAAACTCTCTGTGCGGCTGTTGATCATTTGGTGGCAATGCCCCAGCGCGGCGGATACCGCGTCTCCCCCTTCCGGACATGCGGACAATGCAGCGCGGCACCGCTCGGCAAGCGCTGCACAGCCGGCTTTTACAAGCGCTTGTACGATCTCCTGCACCATGACCGAAAGCCCTGCGGAATACCGGCAAAAATCGTTGAGGCGTTCCGAGCCGAATTCACGGTTCAGTTCGGCCCGCTTTGCGCTGATAAATGCATCAAGCGTCTCGTCGGATACACAGATCATGCGCACTGCGTCCTTTGCGTTCGGGTTCACCGCCATCAAGGCCTGGCTGATGAACAAATCCACATCCGCCTTTGATGCTGTACGCAGCGCCTGCTCATAGATCAGGAAAGACGAAAGGGATTCTGCAAAGGGTATGCCTGCATCCATTCTGCGGCGGATGAGCAGCATCGTCTGCAGATCCTCATCGGTATAACGCTGCCGCTTACCCGCAGACTCCGGCTTTACAAGTCCGCGCTCTACGAGGAAGAAGATCTGCTCTTTGGTAAGCCGGGTCATTTTGGAGGCGTCCGTCAAAGAGAATGTCTTGCTGCTGCTGGCATAGTCCACCTTATGGATCGCATCCAGAAACTTGATCTCCATCTGGCTGTCGGAATGTTCAAGCGTGCGCTTAATGACGGAAAGCGGATAGTAGTGCTCCTTTTGCAAGGATTTAATGAGTTGCACACGGGCGATACAGTCCGCGCTGTAATAAGCCATGTTGGGGCCTGTTTTACAGGCGGGCTGTATCAACCCTTCCTTTACATAGAACTTGATTGTGGAAACGTTTGTGTTTGTGGCCTTTGCCAAATCGCCGATTTTTAAAAGATCGGCAGTGGCGTTTTTTTTCATCAACAGAGCCCCTTTGGTTGTTTCAGCAGTCGAGTACGATTTTGATCACGTCGGGCGGGTTTTCCAGCGCAAGCTTCATGGCTTTCTTATATTCGTCCAGTTTAAAGTGGTGGGTGACGAACCCTTCGGTCTTATAGATGCCGTCGCGGATCCATTCCTGGGCAAGGTCAAAGGTATATTTCCTTTGCCCCTGCCATTCTTCCATGCCATGCGCATCGATGCCCACCAGCTTCATTTCATGCCACCATATAGGGGATTCATCAAATGTGATGGCGCGCATGTGATGACCGATTTTCACCAGCGTGCCGCGCGGGCGGAGCAGCCTTAGTGCCGTCGTGTTGGACCAGTTGCCGCCGATGCAGTCATAAATACGGTCAAACCCGCCAAAGAACATTTTGTTTTTGTTCATCCCGGTGAAAACCTTGCTGCCGCCGGTGGCCTTGGACGCCGCCTCATAAGGCTCGCCGTTCAACACATAGTCGGCGCCAAGCTTCTTTGCAAATTCCTGCTTCGTTTTTACGCGCTCCATGATCCATACTTCGCAGCCCGGCTCAACAATTTTGAGCGCCTGCACAATCCCAAGGCCGATAGTCCCGCAGCCCATGACGAGTACTTTTTCCCCTTTTTCGGGAGGCGCCGTCAATACGGAATGGATAGACACGCATGTCGGTTCCACCATAACCGCCTGCTCGTCATTGAGTTCATCATAGATTTTTGAAAGCTGCTGCTCGGGAGCAAGAAACGTGTCTCCCCAGCCTGCGCCCACATCCGGCAATGGATGGGGACTCGGCTCACCATAGTTCAGGCAGAGGTTGTAATTGCCCTCTTCACAGTATTTGCAGCGGGGATTAATGTCCTTGTTGCCGCAGCCGGACATATACTCCCGAATGGTTACGCGGTCGCCCACCTTGAATTTGGTGACAGCAGAACCCGTTTCAATGACCACCCCCACGTTTTCATGCCCAAGGTACGTGCGCTTGGAGGAAGGGATCGGCTCAAAAGCGGAATTTGTTCCTGTGGTGGCCTTGAAAAAACTCATATCCGTCCCGCATAGCCCGCAGGCGGTGTTCCTGACGCGCAGCCAGTTCGGGGCAGGAAGCGGCGGATCCGGAAGGTTCTTGTTGTACTTGACCGCGTTCAAACCGGTGTAGAGCAGCGGTTTGCAATGCTTTGACGCGAATTTTGTAATAAGAATGCGGGGGATGTCTTTTTCAAAATAGATTGTTTTCATACCGCCCTCCAATCAAGTCAGCATCCCTTGCAGGACAGCCATATAATCGTTCAGGTAACAGGCGTATTCCGGGCTTCCCAGCGTTTCTACATAGCCCTTTTCCACGGCTTCCACAAACGCCACGTCTTTGAGCAACACCTTCATAGCGCCCTCTACGCTGAGAAAGCGGAAATGTACAAACGGGCTGCGTCGGGTGTAGACGCCGTGGCCTGATTTTGACTTACCCGCTTTGATTCGGAGGTAACAGGCAATATACGCTTTGCCGTCACCGTTCTCAACCGTAAACTGGTAGATGCGGTCCGGCTGCCGCTGGCAGAATTCCTGCATATCCGGATTGCCCAGCTTATTATATTGGGACAGCGCACGGGTAATCATATACAAGCTCATTTTAACCTTGAGACTCTGGCCTGTAAAGTCTTTTGGCCGTTTGGACGGAGACATGATCATCAATCCCATCAGCAGCGAGAGCACCTTTGCCAGGAGACCCGGATGACGCAAGCCCTTAATGGCAGGCATCGCCATGCCCCCGCGCAACAAGGCGTTCATTTTGGCGACGGTAGGGAAGGTGAGCGTGATGTCGGGCTTTTCCGCAGGCCCCTGCACAACGGTCACTTTGCCATGATCGAACACCAGATGGCAGGCAAGCAGCTCACCATCGTTTTTTGCCCCAAACTGTACGGTGCCGGTCACATCCTTGAACGATGCTTTCATTTTCGGGTCGTCGTCCAGGAGAACTTGCATGACGGGGAAGGCTGCGTTGAAAAACAGTCTGGCGGTCATAATATCCTCAGCTCTTGCAGGCATTATAATCCTCCCCTCTACTCATCGTCCCAGTTCTCGTCCGCTTCAAACTCCAGGCCTACCATGCCGCGCACCTGATCGACAATGCCGTTGGCGTCAAGCCCGTAATGGGCGTATAAATCTTCCGCATAGCCGATTTCTGCAAACGTATCCTGCATGCCATGCTTTTTAAAGACGCAGCCCTTGCCGCTCTCGGCTATGACGGAAGCGACCGCATCCCCAAGCCCGCCTAGCACATTGTGCTCTTCCACAGTGAGGATACGCCTTGTATCGGCAACCGCTTTCATAATGGCATCCCTATCGATGGGCTTTATGGTGTGCATGTTGATGACGCGAACGGAGAGATTGTCCTGCTCCGCAAGCGTCTTAGCCGCCTGCAGGGATTGCAGCACCGCAATGCCACAGCAGATGATGGTAAGATCGGTCCCCTCGCGCATGGTAATGGCTTTGCCGATTTCGTAGGTATAATCGGCGCTTTCGTAGCAGGGGGGCTCAAACCCGCGTCCAATGCGGATATAGACAGGATGCGGCGTATCCACGCAGGCCTGTACCGCCTTAGAGGTTTCAATGCCGTCGGCGGGGCAGATTACCGTCATGTTTGCAATGGAACGCATGATGGCAAAATCCTCCGTACAGTGGTGGGTGGTACCCGCATGTCCAAAGGAGATGCCCGAATGCGTCGCAATGATTTTGACCGGCAGTTTCTGATAGGCGATATCGGTACGCACCTGTTCGCCTCCTCTTAAGCAGGCAAACACGGCCATGGTGGAGGCAAAGGGCACCAATCCGGCTTTTGCAAGCCCGGCGGCAACGCCGAGCATGTTCTGCTCCGCAATGCCGACATTGAAAAAACGATCAGGAAACGCATTTGCAAAGTGGACAATTGCGGTGGTTTGCGCAAGGTCGGCGGTGACGCCTACGATCTTGGGATTTGTTTTGCCAAGTTCGGCCAAGGTCCGGCCATAAATTTCACGGGCGGTCATGGTCGCAGCATCATAGGCATTCCAGTTCGTTCCGGTTACAACACCCATCTTCGTGTCCCTCCTTACTGTCTCAGAATAGAAGCCTTGGCCTTTTCGCATAGCGCGGAATCGCCCGAGGCATAGTGATAAACAACATTGTTTTCCATAAAATCAACGCCCTTGCCTTTGATGGTGTTCGCAAGGATCAGCACGGGTTGTTTCGCCGCGCTCCATGCTTTTGCAAACGCGTCATCCAGTTGGTCAAAGTTGTGTCCGTCAATTTCAATCACTTCAAACCCGAATGCACGCCACTTTTCCGCAAACGGTTCAAGGGACATGACATCCTCCGTAAGCCCGTCAATCATCAGGCGATTGCGGTCAACGACCGTAATGACATTGGTCAGCTTGTAATGGGCAATGGACATCGCCGCTTCCCATACGCTGCCTTCGCAGCACTCTCCATCTCCCAGAAGGCATACCGTCTTGTAGTCCTTTTTCAGGTATCGGCTGCCCAACCCCAAGCCTGCGGCAATCGAAAGGCCATGGCCAAGGGAGCCTGTAGAAACGTCGCACCCAATGACTTTGTTGGAGTCCGGATGCATTGCAAACGGGCTGCCGAAGTGATTAAAGGACTTGAGCGCTTCCTCCGGAAAATATCCTTTTTTTGCAAGAACCGGGATATATCCGGCTGCGGTGTGTCCTTTGGAAAGGACAAAACGGTCGCGGTCTTCCCATTGCGGGTTCTTGGGGTTCACCTTGAGATACTTGAAATAAAGGATGGTAAGGATATCGGCAATACTCAGTGAGCCGCCGACATGTGCGCCGCCGGACCAGGCCATGACATCTACGATGGTGAGCCGCAAATTGCGCGCAGTGTCCAGAAGCATCTGCTTTTCATTGGGAGTGAGTGGCATTTCTTTCCCTCCTTATTTATTTAGGATATTGCAAAAGCGGAAAGCTTGGCTAAACAAATCGGGCAAGCATGCAGGAATGTGGAAAGCTAAGAATCGTGCAGTGTAAAAAGAAAATGCCATGAATATGAATTCAATTTTAGAAAGTAGGTAGTTCCACTATCTACTTTGTAATATAATAATATGATGATGTCAAGGGGTTTATTGCAACTTTTAAAAGTTAATTGTTTGTCAAACGATGGCCTATCTGAATTTATTGAAACATATTGACTTTAACGACAGGTTTAAGAAGTTAGACTGCATAGGTGTAGCATGGTGCGGCAACAATTATTTGGAAAAAGTAGGTATACAATTAAGTTAGGAGGCTATAAGAATGAAAATTGGCCTGCCCCCAATATCTGATGCGCTCAAAAAGCTTATTCTTGGCCACAGCGAGGACATGGATACCGATGGAACGTATGGACATGAAATGGAAGGCGATATGGACCGTGCCGCCAGAATGATGGAGAAGGCCCTCGCCAAAATTATCGGGGTAAAAGTTTAATGTGTTATTTCGCGTGTATTCGATATCTCAAGACAAGCAAAAAGGCTAGATATTATCTAGCCTTTTCAATGGTGCGGTAGATGGGACTTGAACCCATACGCTCGCGCACACGCCCCTCAAACGTGCCTGTCTGCCAATTCCAGCACTACCGCGACAGTGACTATTATACTGAATTGGGACATGGGTTGTCAACTCATTTTTCATCATAAAAAAACGCCCGAAATGTGGGCGTTTTCAGACACGATTATCAAAAAACGTCCTGTTTTCGGGCCGTCATTTTTTTGTTATGTTTTTACTCCGGCAGGCGGGGCGAAAATTCCCCGCTCCGCCCGAAGGCCGTCTGTAGTTTAAGGCGATTGCGTTTTGGGATGCACCCTAAAGCCCTAAAACATCCGGGTTGCGCTGTCGTAGGCTAAGAGGCTGCGCTCACACTCATCGTCGCTCATGGTGAGCTGGCAGCAATAGGGGCTGCCCTTCATGCGCTCCGCGGCATAGCACAGGCCATTCGTGCGACTGTCAAGATATGGGTGGTCGATCTGCGCCGGATCGCCGATGAGTATGAGCTTCGTTCCCTTTCCCGCCCGGGTCACAATCCCCTTGACCTGCTTGGGGCTCAAATTCTGCGCTTCATCGATAATGACCCAGTTGCGCTGGATGGAACGCCCGCGAATGTACGCAATGGCCTCCGTGGTGATGATGTTTCTTGCAAACAGCTCATCGACCTTTGAATTTAACTCGTTCTGGTCCCGGTAGCGCTCCTTTTCATCGCTGTCCACCAGGATTTCGAGGTTGTCGATGACGGAGCGCATAAAAGGCGCAAGCTTCTCCTTTTCCGTGCCGGGCAAGAAGCCAATGTCCTCGTCAAATTTCACATTGGGACGGCAGACCAGGATTTTTGTATACTCCCTATGCTTCTGCTCGAGCATTTTATGAAGCCCCACCGCAAGGGAGAAAAACGTCTTCGCTGTGCCGGCCGCGCCCTTTACGATCACGAGCGGCGCTTCCTCGCTTCCCATCATCAGCGCTTCCTGCATGAAGCGCTGCCCCACGTTGCGCGCCGTTACGCCAAAAGGCCGCTCCTCCAAATATTTGAGCGCCACCAGCCGCTCGCCGTCAAAGCGGGCAAGCGCCGTCTGCTTGTGGCTTTCCGCGCTGCGCAGCACCACAAACTCATGCAGCAGAAACGTGCAGGGCTCTTTTTCGTATGTTTGTTCATCAATGCGGAAGGCGTGGTTGGCGCTTAGACGGCCGCTTTCAAAAAACTCCTCCAGCCATTTTGTGCTGGTGAACACCTCCGCGCGGCCGGTATACTGGTTATCCGGCAGGGCAACCTGCTCGTTTTCAAAATCCTGCGCGGTCACACCGATGATTTCACCCTTGATGCGCTCAAAGATATCCTTTGTAACAAGTATGGTCTGCTTTCCCTGTTCGCCAAGTCCCTTACAGACTTTCAGGATGCGGTTATCCGCCTTGTGCGGCGCCCAGCCCTCGGGCAGCTCCACATCGTGGAAATTCAATTCTATACGCAAAACGCCGCCGTTTGGCAGCGCAACGCCTTCCACAAGGCTTCCGCCCACGCGCATCTGATCCAGCAGGCGGGCGATATGGCGCGCGTTCGCGCCGTTTTCGGTAGGCTCCTTTTTAAACCGATCCAGTTCCTCGAGCACCACCTCCGGCAGGACCACCTCGTTGTCTCCAAACGCATAAATGGCATAGGGCGATTGCAAAAGCACGTTGGTATCCAGCACATAATACTTTTTCACGCGTTCCTCCTACCCCCGATTCGCATGCGGGCTTTTCGTTGTGTTTTTCTGTTGTATAGAAACTCTATGCTCTAGTGTGCCTGTTATTACAATACCCCCGCCGTGTTTCCTGCCGGTCAAGCCCGTGTAAAGTGCATGTCCTCCGTAAAAACAACAGATAGACTGCAGTATTTGTTATACAGGAGCGCTGAAAAAAGTTTTATATTTGTCTGTGACCATACGCTTGACAGCGCTTTTGCGTTCCCGGTATACTATCTGTAATTCACTTTGTAACAGATAGGAGTTTCCATATGACGCGCAGCAAGAAACGCTTTTTCTCCTTCCTGCTTCTTCCCATTGCGCTTTTGTGCGGCGCATGCGCGGCGGAGCCGCCCGTTGATGCCATATCCTCCCCCGCGCCGGTTTCTTCGCCCGCCGAACCTACCTCTATACCGGAAGAGGGCGCCGACTGTGTCACCTGCGAGCTTCCCGAAATTGAGCCGTTGCCGGAAGGTTTCAGCCTTACCTCCCCGGAAGACAGCCTTGATATCCCGGAATTTTGCCCGCCCTTGGGCGAGGGGGACGCGGAAACCGCCCCGGCGGATGAACCGGGCGTCTACCGCAAGTTAAGCTATCAGGAAGCCAAGGAATGGATGGACAATAAAGACGATATCCTTGTAGTGGATGTACGCACCAAGGAGGAATACGAGGCGGGCCATATCCCGGGGGCGATCCTCATCCCCAACGAAACCATTGGGAACATGCCCCCAGACGAACTGCCCGATACGGGTGCAAAAATCCTCATCTACTGCCGCAGCGGCAACCGGAGCTACCAGGCCTCGCTCAAGCTGCTGGAAATGGGGTATGATTTTATCTATGACTTTGGCGGCATCAACGGCTGGCCGTATGAGGTCGTCACCGGAACCGGTTCATAAGGTACTCTTTGCTATTTTAGGAGGTATACAATGAAATCCATACGCCCCCTGTTTGCCCTGTTGCTTGTATCACTGCTGCTTGTCGCTTCCTGTGCTGCCCCATCCCCCGTGCCGGTTGCACCCACCGAAGCGCCTGCGCAATCGCTCGGCGATGCAGAGGCCGCAGCGCCCCTGCCGGAAACCTCGCCCGCAGCAACCCGTCCCTCCTTCGGCGTTTTCACAGCGCCGGGTATCGAAGGGAAGGATTATACGGAGGCGCTGTTCCAGAATGCGGACCTTACCATGGTGAATATCTGGGGTACGTTCTGCAGCCCCTGCATTGAAGAAATGCCATATCTTGGCGAGATTGCAGCGGAATACAAGGAGAAAGGGTTCCAGATCGTCGGCATTGTGGTGGACGCCGCGAGCCGTTCCGGGGAAGACTACGACAAAGACGTTGTTTCCGCCGCGTTTGATATTATAGAACAAACGGGGGCCGATTATATCCACCTGCTGCCCTCCGAGGATTTGATCAACATCAAGCTCAACCAGGTGCAGTATATCCCCGAAACCGTGTTTGTGGATAAGAACGGCGGCATCGTCGGCAAGTCCATCATCGGCGGTAAATCCAAGGAGGACTGGAAAAAGACCATAGACGCGTACCTCGCGCTGGCACAATAGTATGCAGAAGCGTACGATGATTACCGGATTGCTTCTGTTGACCGCCGTTGCGTTCCTGCTGTTCGGGATTTACCGCAACGAGGCGGAAACCGTCATCCGCAAAGCGACTACAGTCTGTCTGGAGTGTATCGGCATTGGATAACGCTGCAAAAAGAAAACAACGGGTAACGAGAAGGCGCCATTGGTTTCAGCTTGCGTATGCGGCTGTTACAAACGGGTATGCCGCAGGCTATCTCAACGGCACCATCTATAAAGGCGATCTCAAATACGCCTGCGTGCCGGGGCTCAACTGCTACTCCTGCCCGGGCGCTTTGGGTTCCTGCCCCGTCGGCTCCCTGCAGGCCGTTATCGGCAGCAGAAATTATAGCTTTTCGTACTATGTGGTTGGCTTCCTGCTCGCATTCGGCGCGTTATTTGGGCGCGCCGTATGCGGCTTTTTGTGCCCATTCGGCTTTGTGCAGGATCTCCTCTATAAAATACCGTTCCCCAAGAAGCTGCGTACCCTGCCGGGAGATAAGGTGCTGCGGTACCTCAAATACGCCATCCTCGTCGCGTTTGTACTGCTGTTGCCAATGCTGGCGCTTGACCTGATCGGCCAAGGGCAGCCTTGGTTCTGCAAATATATCTGCCCCTCGGGCACTCTGTTTGCGGGGCTTCCGCTCGTGCTTTCCAACGAAAGCCTGCAATCCGTTGCGGGCGGCTTGTTCGTATGGAAGGTTGCCCTGATGATATTTATTCTGCTGTTGTGCATCCCGGTCTACCGCCCGTTTTGCAGGTATCTCTGCCCGCTTGGCGCGATCTACGGCTTGTTCAACCCTGTGGCGCTGTACCGCTATCGGGTGGACGCTTCCGCCTGCACCCGCTGCAAAGCATGTGAAAAAGCCTGCCCCATGACAGTCGCTACCTACCGCACGCCCAACAGCCCGGAGTGCATCCGCTGCGGCATCTGTAAATCCATCTGCCCCACGGGGGCCATCCATTCCACGATGGAGGGAAAGACCGCGCCAAGGCGCAATAAGGAAAGGAGCGCGTTATGACAGGCGAATTCGGCATTGCCATCCATGCGCTTGTGCTGTTAAACCGCAAGCAAACCATCCTCTCCAGCGACCACTTGGCAAAAAGCGTGTGCACGAACCCCGCGCGCGTAAGGAAGGTCCTTTCAAAGCTCAAGGCCGCAAAGCTTGTGGGCGCAAAGGAAGGGCCGGACGGCGGCTACTTTATGGTGCTGCCGGCAGCGGATATTACGCTTGAAGAAGTTCGCCGCGCAATCAGGCTGGAGCTGATCACCTGCAGCTACGGCACGGCGGATACGGATACAAAATGCGTCGTCGCCTCCGGCATGGCGGACGTCATGGAGGACTTAAGCAGCACGCTGGCCGCTTGCTGCGCCGCGCACCTAAGTACCGTCAGCATCGCCGATATCGACGCGCAAATCCCGCGCAGCCTCAAGGAATTCAAAGTTTTGGAATAGATTTGTGTGCTGTTGCTGCGTTTGCGGCGCATATTTGCGGGTATGTTAATACAGAACTGTTTTGTATCATATCAGCATCAAAGAAAGGATGAATAACATGAACGAAAAAGTAAAGCAGCTCCTGATGGAACAGATCGTAAAGGAATTTTATTCAGCCTACCTGTATCTGGATATGTCCAACTATTACTATGACCACAATCTGGACGGGTTTGGCAACTGGTTCAAGGTGCAGGCGCAGGAGGAGCGCGACCATGCGCTGCTTTTCATGCAGTACCTGCTTAACAACAACATCCCCGTCAAGCTTGGCGCGATCGACGCGCCGGATAAGACCTACGAAAATTTCCGCGAGCCGCTTACCGCAGCGCTTGCGCACGAGCAGTTTGTAACCGCCTCCATCAACACCATTTATGAGGCTGCCTATGAGGTGAGGGATTTCCGCTCCATGCAGTTCCTCGATTGGTTCATCAAGGAGCAGGGCGAAGAGGAACAGAACGCCAACGATCTGATCGGCCATTACGATCTTTTTGGTTCCGACGCCAAGGGCCTGTATATGTATGATGCGGAGCTTGCGCAGCGCGTCTACTCCGCCCCCTCGCTCGTCCTGTAAGAAGATTGATGCAGCAATGTACAAAGACGCCGGCGGAGCAATCCGCCGGCGTTCCGTATGCTACACTTTTGGGTCGAATGCTTTCAGGAACAGGTAATGCTCCATTCGTTCCGGCGCTTCTCCTGCGAGGCGGTCATCCAGCGCCGCGCCAAGCGCAGCCATTTCCACTTTTGCGGACATCGCATGATCCCCTGCCATCAGCCGCCCAAGCGGCGTGAGGAGCAGGATGCGCATCAGGCGCATGAGCTTCCGGTCGGATACCTCCAGCGCCTTTTGCGTGGCTTCATGCCGGATACCGGTATGTTCGAGTCCCGCCATCGCCTCGCGCACCGCAAGGATCATGGTGTTCAGCAGTTGCTTATCACGCGCAAGCGCGTCCAACCTGCCGTCCACAGCATAGATCGCCCTTGCGGCGGGCACCACAAGCGCCAGATGGTATAATAGCCACGCGCGTATGTCCGTCTCCCAGCAAAGCCTGACGTTGCTGCCAGCAAGCGCGCTTTCTAGGCTCGGTTTGCCCGTTTCTCCGCCTGATAGTGCGCCCGCTGTGAGCGAAATGCATTTTTTATGGATGGCAACGATCCTTCCACTTTCCCGCCTGCCGCCAGCTCCAAGGAATGCAAACAGCAGTTTATCGGCATCCCCGCCATGTTCTGTAAAGCATGCGCGCGCTGCGTCCGGGTCAGGGTTATTGCCAACGAGTACATACACACCCGCATCAATTTTTGAAAGCGTAGCCAGCGCGTCATGGAGCTGGGTATACTGCAGCACACAAAAGGCTGCGTCGTATACATCGCCTTCCCCGGTATTACGAATTACCCGCGGCCGCGTACGCGTCGTCTTTCCCTGCAGGTAATGGCGCAAAATAAGCCCCTGCTCCAGAAGGGTTTCGCAGCGTGCGCCACGGGCAAGTATGGATACCGTATGCCCCGCCCGCAGCAATTCATCCGTAAGGAGGCTGCCCAGCACCCCAGCACCCAATACAAGCAGTTTCATATGTTCCCTCCCGCTGTTTCTTTATAGGTATCATACGCCCGGCATCCTGTCTTTTCCAGATCAGATTTGTTAGCCGCGGCTTTGTGAACTTACGGTAGCTTTTATCAGGCGATTGTATGATTTTGCCTATTGGATTTGATATGCGCCTCCGGGCGTGTTATGATAACTCTAATGAAGAAATACCCCTACGGATTGGAGGCCTTTTCTTGAAAATTCAGGAGTCCGCAGAGAATTATCTCGAGTCGATATTGAAGCTTTCCCAGCAAAAAGGGCAGGTGCGCTCGATTGACATCGTCAACGACATGCACTTTAAAAAGCCCAGCATCAGCTATGCAATGAAGCGTCTCAGGGAAAACGGATATATCTTGATGGACAGCGCCGGACATATCACGCTTACCGAAGAGGGACGCGCCATTGCCGAACGCGTCTATCACCGCCACAAGGTGCTTTCCACCTATCTGATGGCGCTTGGCGTGGAAGAAAGCGTCGCCCGCGCGGACGCATGCCGCATTGAGCATGTCATCAGCCAGGAGAGTTTTGATTGCATCAAAACGCATGCGGAGCAGCTCGTAAAGTAAATCCGCCAAAACAAAAACAAGCCTGCATGGCGGGCTTGTTCTTAATTCTGTATCAAAGCGGGCGGTCAATTGGCGGCGGCGCGCTTGAGGGCGAGCTGTGCCTTCTTGCGGTTAGCGGCGTTCTTATGGATGACGCCCTTGCCTGCCGCTTTATCCACAGTGCTCACAGCCTTCAAAAATGCTGCTTCTGCGGCTGCTGCATCCCCTGCTGCCAACGCCTGATCATACCTCTTGATGGAGGTTTTGACCGCGGAATTCACCATACGGTTGCGCAGATTCTGCTTCGCGGTAATGCCGACCCGTTTCTTGGCGGATTTGATGTTTGCCAAATGATTCACCCCCTGTCGTACCGTTGCTTGTTTGGTTGCCCGACAAAAGCAAAGCCTTTTGCCCGAACAAACGAAATTATACCATGCTCTTTTGCCTTATGCAAGACATTTTTGTCCCGGAAT
>JAEYLA010000033.1 GCA_023461495.1 Bacillota bacterium
GCCGTAATCAGCAGCAGTCCCAGAATCTCGCGCCAAAGCCGCTTTGTTTTCCTTCCATTCTCATTGGTCAACATAATACCCCCGTCCCCACCCCGTCTTGATATATTTCGGGTTCCTGGAATCATCCCCCAGCTTCTTGCGGATATTTTTGATATGCACCATAATCGCACTGTCGCCAACGGCATCCTCTCCCCAGATGCTTTGATAGATATTTTCCAGGGAATAAATCTTCTTTTTATGCGTCACAAGAAGCTCCAGAATCTGAAACTCCGTATAGGTCAGCGGAATCATTTCCCCCTGTCTGGAAACAGAGCGGCTCTCCGTATCCAGAATCAAATCCGCAAAGGGAATTTCCTCTGTCACCACAGGTACTTTTGCACCGCTGCTTCGCCGCAGAATCGCCTTCACGCGCATCAGCAGCTCCATATTGGAAAACGGCTTTACGATATAATCATCCCCGCCCATCTGCATTGCCATGACGATATCCATATCCTCCGTGCGGGAGGAGATAAAGAGCACGGGCACATCGGAGCGCCTGCGGATTTCTGTGCACCAATAGTACCCGTTATAATACGGAAGCGCGATGTCCAACAGGACGAGCTGCGGGCGGCACTGATGAAATGCCTGCATCACATCCGAAAAATCCTCCACCATGCATGGCGCATAGCCCCATTTCGTAAGCCCCTGCGCGATCAGCGCGGCAATGACGGCGTCGTCCTCTACAATCAGTACTTTGTACGCATCCGCTACGGCACGCTGCATCCCGTTTCACCTCCGTTCTTTATAATAAGCGCGTGAAGTGGGAATTCGTATTACAATTGTTACCTTTTAAGTAAGCATTGATGAGGAATGCTGGATTGGCGAGAAGATTTCGTGACCTGCAGGAGCAAAACCGAAGGAATAGCAGCGCTATTTCGAGATTTTCGTGACGCGGCAGGGCGCAAAATCAGCCGCCAAGACAGCGTGCGGAATGAATCAGTGCTTACCTAGGCATCATAGCATGCGCCGCACCACGCTTCAAGCAATGTTGCTTTCTTGTGATCGAATAGCAATTTGTTGTTACTTTTCAACATACGGGGTGAAAATATTTTACATCGCGCAGTTTCGTATGGTATGCTAGGAAGGAAAACAGACTCTATTCTACAAGACACATTTTATCTGCTGCCTGGAGGATTTTTGAATATGTTGGATATGGACAAATGGGAACGTATCGCCGCTGATTACGCCAAAGACCGTATGGATGTGCCCGGCAGGCTGGGCGGAAAAATCGCCATTGTGACGGGCAGCGCGCAGGGCTTTGGCCGCGGCATCGCGGAGGAGCTTTACAAGGAAGGCGCGTGCGTCGTTGTTGCGGACCTGAATGAAGCGCTGGCAACTAAAGTTGCAACGGAACTTGGCGCGCGCGCATTCGCTGTCAAGGTCGATGTTTCCAATGAGGAAAGCGTCGCCGCCATGATCTGCGCTACGGTGGAGCATTTCCACGGGCTGGACCTGTTCGTCAGCAACGCCGGCGTATTGAAGGCGGGCAGCCTGGACGAGCTGGAAAAGAAGGATTTTGAATTTGTTACCTCCATCAATTACACCGGATTCTTCCTTTGCGCCAAGTACGCATCCCGCGTAATGAAGGCGCAGTTTGCCGCAAACCCGGACTGGAGCGGCGATATCATACAGATCAATTCCAAGAGCGGCCTTGTCGGCTCCAACAAAAACTGCGCGTATGCGGGCAGCAAGTTTGGCGGCATCGGCCTTACGGAAAGCTTCGCGCTGGAACTCTGCCCCTACCGCATTAAGGTCAACGCCATCTGCCCGGGCAACTTCCTGGACGGCCCGTTGTGGATGGACCCGGAGCGCGGCCTGTTTGTGCAGTATCTGAACGCGGGCAAGGTGCCGGGCGCCAAGACCACCGCGGACGTCAAGCGGCATTATGAGAGCCTGGTCCCCATGCGCCGCGGCTGCTTCCCCAAAGACGTTGCGCGCGCCATTTTCTACGCCGTGGAGCAGGACTATGAGACCGGCCAGGCGATCCCCGTCACCGGCGGGCAGAATATGCTGCATTGATCCTTGATTGCAAGCGCACGGAAAGGGTAAAGATATGATGGATCAGAGGATTCTTGAAGAACTCAACCAGCCCGGAAAAGAGGCGCGCCTTGCTGCGCTAAGCGCCATTGCAAAGCAAGCTATGCTGCCGCCTGCCGATCCGCGCTATATCAACAACCATATACACACCACGTATTCCTTCTCCCCCTATTCGCCGACGGCGGCGGTCTATTTCGCCCGTGCGGCGGGATTGTGCACCGCAGGCATCATGGACCATGACAGCATCGGCGGCGCAAAGGAATTTTTAGAAGCGGGCGATATCCTGGGCGTACCGACCACCATCGGCATGGAATGCAGGGTGAGCATGGCGGGAACACCTTTGGAGCACCGCACCACCAACAATCCGGATCAGGCGGGCGTAAGCTACACCACCATGCACGCCGTGCCGCACGGGAAGATCGATATGCTGCAGCAGGCGTTTGCGCCGCTTCGGGAAAAGCGCAACACAAGAAACCGCCTGATGACACAGAAGATTGACGCAATGCTCTCCCCCCACGGTATCCGCCTTGATTTTGATGCGGATGTGCTGCCGCTTTCTCAGTATGCTGACGGCGGCAGCGTGACGGAACGGCACCTGATGTATGCGCTTGCGCACAAAATCGTTTCCGCCGCAGGCCGGGGCACCGGCGCCATCGCGCTTTTAGAGAAGCTTGACGTCGCGCTTTCCGAAAAGCAGAAAAAACTGCTTTCCGATACGGAATACCTCTTTTATGACTATGATTTGTTAGGTATACTGAAAAGTGCCTTTGTGCCTTTGGTGTTTATCCCGGCGGCGGATGAGTGCTTGAAGCTTCCGGAAGCCGTCAAACTCGCCTCCGATATCGGCGCGGTCTTCTGTTACGCATACCTGGGCGATGTGGTGGACAGCGTAACGGGCGACAAGAAGGCGCAAAAGTTTGAAGACGATTATCTCGACGAGTTGTTCGCCGTATTGCGGGATTACAATGTGCGCGCCGTCACCTACATGCCCCCGCGCAATACCCGCGCACAGCTGGACCGCTTGCGCGCGTTGTGCAAAACCTACGGCATGTTTGAAATCAGCGGCGAGGACATCAATTCCCCGCGGCAGGATTTTGTATGCAAAGCCATGGAGGACCCGCAATTTTCCAATCTGATCGATGCGACATGGGCGTTGATTGCCCATGAGCGCGGTGAGAAGAAAATATTTTAAAAATTGAGACAGGGCCATCGCCCGGAAAGGAAGAAGAACATGAAGACAAAGGCAGTACGGCTTTACGGTGCAAACGACCTCAGGCTGGAGGAGTTTGAACTCGACGCCCTCAAGCCCAACGAGGTACGCGCAAAGGTTATTTCCGACAGTATCTGCATGAGCTCCTATAAAGCGGCCATCCAGGGCGCGGCGCACAAGCGCGTTCCCAATGACGTCGCCACCAATCCCACCATCATCGGCCATGAATTCTGCGGCGAAATCCTGGAAGTGGGCGAAAAGTGGAAGAATAAGTTTAAGCCCGGCGATCACTTCGCCATTCAGCCTGCGCACTTCTACAAGGGCGCACTGGAAGCTCCCGGCTACTCCTACCGCAACTGCGGCGGCGACGCCACGGTTGTGAACATCCCCATGGAGATCATGGAGATGGATTGCCTCTTCCACTATGATTCGGATGTATACTTCTACGGCTCCCTGGCAGAGCCCGTCAGCTGCATCATCGGCACCTACCACGCCATGTACCACACGAAGCCCGGCAGCTATGTGCATGAGATGGGCATCGTGGAGGGCGGCAAGCTTGCTTTGCTCGCTTCCGTCGGCCCCATGGGTCTGGGCGCGATCGATTATGCGCTGCATTGCGACCGCCGGCCCGGCCTCATCGTGGTCACGGATATCGACGATGCGCGGCTTGCGCGCGCGCAGAGCATCTACACCGTGGAGCACGCAAAGGAACTGGGCATCGAGCTTATTTACCTCAACACCGCAAAGGAGAGCGACCCCGTAGCGAAACTGATGGAGCTTTCCGGCGGCACGGGCTATGACGACGTCATGGTATTCGCCCCCGTAAAGCCCGTTGTGGAGCAGGGCAACGCCATCCTGGGCTTTGACGGTTGCCTCAACTTCTTTGCCGGCCCCTCCAACACGGAGTTTAAGGCGGAGCTGAACTTCTACAACGTCCACTATGCCGCGCACCACATCGTGGGCACTTCCGGCGGCAACACGGACGATATGCGCGAAGCGATTGCGATGATGGCCGCGGGTAAATTGAACCCCGCCTCCATGATCACGCATGTGGGCGGCTTGGACAGCGTTGTGGAAACCACGCTCAACCTCCCGAAAATCCCCGGAGGCAAGAAGCTTATTTACACCCAGATCAGCATGCCGCTGACCGCCATTACGGACTTTGAAGAAAAGGGCAAGACCGACCCTGTGTTCAAGGCCCTGCACGAGCTTGTGAAGAAGCACAACGACCTCTGGAATGCCGAGGCGGAACAATACCTGCTTGCACACGCAACACCCATCGCGTAAGGAATGATTTTGCGGGAACGCGGACTTGTGTTCCGCGTTCCCTGTTTTTCTGTGAAAGATCCCTCCATCCCCATCTATTGCATATTTTTTCAGCTATCATACGCACTTTATCGCAAATACCGTATCCATATCGCAGCTTAGAGCAGGAGAGAAAACGCTATGCCAAATCGAAACCTACTTGCCTTTGACCTTGGCGCGAGCAACGGACGGGCCATATTGGGCCGCTTTGACGGAAAGCGTATTACGCTAGAAGAGCTTCACCGGTTTGAAAACAATTTTATTTCCCTTAACGGCGTGCTGTACTGGAATGTGCTGGACTTTTACCAGCAGATGAAGGCGGGTTTCTCCGCGTTTGCGCAGCTGAAAGAGGGCGATCTTCACGCCTTCGGCGTGGATACGTGGGGTGTGGATTATGGCCTGCTGGACAACAACGGCGCGCTGCTAGGGAATCCCCGCTGCTACCGCCAGGCGCTCGACGCCGATATGGAAGCAGCCTATACCGTTGTTCCCAAGGAAACGCTGTTTGCCCGCACCGGCCTTGCCAGCATGAACTTTAACACCGTCTATCAGCTCTACCGCCGCAAGCGTGAAGGGGACGCCGCGCTCGACGCCGCTTCCTGCATGCTCCTGATGCCGGATCTTTTGGGATATTTCTTTACCGGCGAGCGCGGCAGCGAATATACAAACGTCACCACCTCCATGCTCTACAACCCGGTCAAAAAGGATTGGGACTATGAGACCATCCGCGCTTTGGGCCTGCCTGAGCGCATCTTCACCCATATTGACCGTGCGGGCACGCTGCGCGGCAAGCTGCTGCCCGGCGTTGCAAGCGAGCTTTCCCTCAACCGGGCCGCTTTTGCGG
>JAEYLA010000034.1 GCA_023461495.1 Bacillota bacterium
TCCGCATCCTCAATAAATTGTGCGAAAAAAATGTAGGCATTATCTACATCTCTCATAGAATGGATGAAATCCTCCGCATCTGTACCGATGTGACGATCATGCGGGACGGCCAGTGGGTGGCAACCCGCCCGGCTGCGGAACTGAATACCGATGAAATCATCCGCCTGATGGTCAACCGCGATATGGAACACCGCTTTCCGCCGAAAAGCAATACGCCGGGCGAGGTGCTCCTCGAGGTGGACAATGTTTCCGGCAAGTATGCCCCGGCATGTTCGGATGTGAGCTTTACGCTCCGCACGGGAGAAATCTTAGGCATATCCGGCCTTGTCGGCTCCAGGCGCACGGAGCTTTTAGGCACGCTGTTCGGCGTCAATACGTTGGGCGCGGGGGGCATCCGGCTCCATGGCAGGCCCATCCAGAATAAGACGGCGCGCGCCGCGATCAAGAACGGCTTCGCGCTGATTACAGAGGAGCGCCGCGCAACGGGATTGTTCCCGGAGATGAACATTCTCTTTAACTCCATTATTGCCAATGTAAACGCCTATGCAAAGGCGGGCTTTCTCAACAGCAGGCGTATGGGGAAGGACACTTCATGGGTGGTCGATAGCCTCAAGGTGAAGACGCCGGGACAGAAAACGCATATCAAATACCTTTCGGGCGGCAACCAGCAAAAGGTGATTATCGGACGATGGCTGCTGACGAGTCCCGAGGTGCTGCTCTTGGATGAACCGACGCGCGGCATCGACGTCGGCGCAAAATATGAAATTTATCAGTTGATACTCGACCTTGCAAAACAGGGCAAGGGCGTCATTATGGTTTCCTCTGAAATGCCGGAGCTTTTAGGCATCTGCGACCGCATCCTCGTTATGAGCAACGGCCGTATGAGCGGCATTGTGGAGCGGGGCAAGGATTTTGGCGCGGTGGAAGGCGAACAGGAAACCATCATGCGGCTGGCAGCAAAATACGTTTAGGGAACCGGGGGCAGCAGTTTATGGAAAAAGTAAAACTTAACCACAAAACAATCGGTGAATTTCTGCTTAATTACGCGCTCTATTTCATACTGGGCGTTATCATCTTTGCGGTGATCATTATTGAGCCGAAGTTTGCGACGCTTTCCAACTTTATCAACATCCTCAAGCAGGCGTCCACCAAGGGCATCCTCGCTTTGGGGTGCGCAGGGCTCATTGTGCTTGCGGGCACAGACCTTTCCATCGGCCGTGTGCTGGGGCTTTCCGCGGCGGTCACGGCGTCGCTGGTGCAGTCCACACAATACGCTTCAAGAATGTATCCGCAAATCACGGAGCCCGTCAGTCTTTGGATTCCATTCGCGCTCTCCATCCTGGTGGCGGTCATCTTCAGCCTCATCAACGGCTTTGGCGTTGCGAAGCTGCACCTGCACGCGTTTATCATTACGCTGGGCACGCAGCTGATCGCATACGGCACAACTTGTATTTATATCGAGTCCCAGCCTTCCGGCTCGGCGCAGGCGCTCTCGACATTTGAAAAGCCGTTTCTGGATATCGTCAACAATACCGTCAAACTATCGGATACCATAAAAATTCCGTATGTCATCTTCTACTTCCTGATCCTTGCGGTGATCATGTACTTTATCTGGAACAAGACGACGCTCGGCAAGAACATGTTCGCTGTCGGCGGCAATGAGGAAGCCGCGGCGGTCTCCGGCGTCAACGTACCCAAGACCATTATGTTCGTGTATCTCATGGCGGGCGTGCTCTACGGCATTGCGGCGTTTCTGGAGGCCGCGCGCGTACAGTCTGTTGGCGCAAACACCGGCATCAACTATGAGCTTGATGCCATTTCCGCCTGCGTCATCGGCGGCGTTTCCTTCTCGGGCGGTGTTGGCAACATTCCGGGCGTCGTGGTGGGCAGCATTATTTTGCAGGCCATCAACTACAGCCTCTACTTCCTGGGCATCAATGCGTACCTGCAGTACATCATCAAAGGCCTGATCATCATACTGGCGGTCGCCATCGATGTACGCAAGTATCTTGCAAAGAAATAGCGCTATGGAAAACAGGAACAACAATGTGCGGCCCTTGAAGCTGCCGGACGGGCAGCAGGTGTTTACGGATGCGCCCGTACAAAAGAGGCGCTACAGGCTGTATGACAAAATCAAAATATCCAAACAGGGGATGGATTTGGTGATTGTCGTTATCATAGCGCTCTTGCTTGTCTGCCTGATTGCAGGCATTGCGCTTGCACGGGGCTGAGCCACGGGGTAGAATAAGGAAAATACATACGGTTGCCCTGCGCAGGTTGTGGGGCAACCATTTCTATAGGAGATGCATTTCTCTTTTCGGAAAGGAGCGGACAGCATGCAATACGCACAGATAAAAGGGGTAGCCCTGCCGGTTTCGCGCGTTGTGTTCGGCTGCGCATTTCCCGCGATGCTGCGGGGCGAGGATGTGGGAGATACCCTTGACGCCGCTTTTGCGGCAGGCATCAATGCGTTTGATACCGCGGAGCGGTATCAGGGCAGCGAGGAGGCGTTGGGGCGCTGGATCAAAAGCCGCAATGTCCGCGAAAAGATCGTGCTCATTACAAAGGGCGCGCATCCGTATCACGGTGTGGACCGCGTCACGCCGGAGGAAATCGGGCGGGATGTGGAGCAATCCTTTCGGCATCTGCAGACGGAGTTTATCGATGTATACCTGCTGCACCGGGACGACCCCAATGTGGAGGTCGGGCCGATTGTGGAGTGCCTGCACGCCTACCGGGAGGCCGGGAAAATCGGCATATACGGCGGCTCCAACTGGAGTGTAGCCCGCATTGCGGAGGCAAACGCCTATGCCGCGGCGCACGGCCTTTTCCCGTTTGCGGCAACAAGCCCGCAGTTTGGGTTGGCCGTCATGGTGCGCGATCCTTGGGGCGGCAGCGGAGGATGCCTGAGTATTTCGGGCCTGGAACGCGCGGAGGAGCGCGCATGGTACCGGGAGCAGGGGATGCCGGTATTCGCGTATTCCAGCCTGGGCCATGGCACGCTTTCGGGAAAGCTCAAAAGTGAAGACTGGGAAAATGCTGCGGACATACTTAATGCGGACGCTATGTATGGGTACCATGATGCAATCAACCACGGCCGTCTCAAGCGTGCCGAAGAGCTGGCTTCGCAGAAGGGTTGCTCCGTGGCGGACATTGCTATCGCCTGGCTGTTGCATCAGGGGGAGTATGTGTTCCCGATCATTGCGGCAAGCACGCCCGCGCATGTGAACAAGAATATAGAGGCGCTTCTGGTACGTCTTTCCGAGGAGGAATGCGATTACCTGGTATCGGGCGCGCATCGGTAAAAACATCAGGAAAAACGGAGGAAAATCGATATGAAGGAACGGTTGAAACAGGAAGTTCTGATTGCCAACAGGCAGCTGCAAAGCTCCGGCCTTGCAATATTCACATGGGGAAACGTCAGCGCCGTTGACCGGGAAACGGGCGAAGTCGTCATCAAGCCCAGCGGCGTTCCATATGAAGAACTGCGGGTGGAGGATTTGGTGGTAACGGACCTTTACGGCAAGGTAATAGAAGGCAGGCTGCGCCCAAGCTCCGATCTTGAGACGCATCTTGTGCTCTACCGCAATTTCCCGGAGATCGGCAGCGTTGCGCACACGCATTCCCGTATGGCGACGGCGTGGGCACAGGCGGGCAGGGACATTCCCGCGTTTGGCACCACGCATGCGGACTATTTCTATGGCCCCATTCCCTGCGCAAGAAAGCTCAGCGCGGCGGAGATCGGCGGCGCGTATGAGGAAGAAACGGGCAACGTCATCGTGGAAACGTTCCGTAACCGCAACATCGATCCCGTAGCGGTACCCGGCGTACTCATCCACGGACACGGCCCCTTTGCCTGGGGCAAGGATGCGCACGAATGCGTGCACAACGCGATTGTGCTCGAAGAAGTTGCGGCCATGGCGTCCGTCACGGTGACAATAAACCCAGACGCCGCGCCGGTAGACCAGCACTTGTTGGACAAGCACTACTTCCGCAAGCACGGCAAGAATGCCTATTACGGGCAGAAATAAAGTGAAGTTACGTTGAGTGCACTGCCCTCAAACACCCGCTTAGGGCCGTAACGGCCCTAAGAACCCATTCTAACAACATCCTATTTTAGGACGTTGCCAGATTCCCAAGGGACGTGTCCCTTGGGTGGGGTTCGGGGGGCAAGCCCCTGAATAAGTTTTTCAATCAAAAACCCGGCGGGATGTCCCGCCGGGTTTTTGATCTTAGCAGATGTCTTACATCAGCTCTACGATATCATAGCCAAGATACGTCTCAAACGCCTCGCGGAGCGCTTCCTCC
>JAEYLA010000035.1 GCA_023461495.1 Bacillota bacterium
TTGTTGCCACCTGCGGCCCGGAAGCCGCGTGGTGCAACCTGCCGTCCAACGCAAACAAGGTAAGAGACATACTCAACAGTTCCTGCTCCTGCTAAAGTAAGGAAGGCATAATCATTTGCCCGCATGCATCCGGCATGCGGGCAAATGTGTTTCAGGGAACGGCGGCCGTTGTATTTACGCGTGCCGTTCAAAAAAGGCCAGAAGGTCTTCCATAAACGCTTCGCTTTCCTCATATTCGGGATGCTGTATGGGAAAGATGTGTCCAAGCCTTCTCGTTTTCCCTGTTTCAAAGCACTTGAGCTGATGCGCGACATTGCGTTTTTGAAGAATGCGCGCAAAATGAAAGGTCATTTTCTGAAGTTCGTCCTCCTCGCTGGTGGAAAGAAAGACGGGCGGAAGCAACGCCAGTTCATCCAGTGTGCCGAATTGCATGCTCCGGTAGGGTTCCTGCCTGGAATACCCTTTTGCAAAGCACATGGAGCGCATCCCCCAATAGCCGATTGAAGGAGCGTCAACCCGCAGCAATCCGG
Organism: Bacillota bacterium; assembly: GCA_023461495.1. GTDB lineage: Bacteria > Bacillota > Clostridia > Christensenellales > CAG-138 > JAEYLA01. The sequence goes on from JAEYLA010000035.1 coordinate 531, forward strand.
AAACGACGCAAAGCGCCTTGACCGAAAGCGCCACATCGGGAGCATCAAATACCTTCCGCAGACGCGGACTTTTTAACAGCAGCGCCGCCATGACGGCAAGCGCGCCGCCGGCGGAATCGCCAGTAAGGAAAATCCGTGTTTCATCGCCGAGATAACGTGTCAGCTGCCGCTGTATCCATAGAAGGGCGTACATGATGTCCCAAAGCTGTGCGGGGACTTTCGTTTCCGGAGCAAGCCGGTAATTCAGGTTAAACACCAGGAAGCCTCTTTTTGCAAGATGATACCCAAACGCCTTGTTGAGCTCTTTTCTGCCATATAAGAAGCCGCCGCCGTGGATCATAACGATGACGGGCAGCATGCCCGTATGTTCTTCCGGAGAATAGACGTCCAGCATGTGTTCGGGCAGCCTGTCATCTAGATAAGGGATATCGCACCATGCGGCAACGCCCGCAGGCAGCAGCCGGGAAGAAAGCACCGCGGCATCATTCTTCTCCCAGTTTTTCAGCATGTTGTTTACAAAATAGCGGATCAGGCCCATACAACGCGCTCCCCCAGATACAGGATGATGCACAAACGAATGATTTGCGAATTCTTTTCTATTATATAACAGATAGGCATGGAGAACATAAAAAATGACACATGGCTCCATGCGTCATTTTTGCTGCCTGATCTTTGGGGAAGGGCTGCTATGCCCCTTCGTACGTATATCCTCTTTCAAATGCGGCCTTGTTCATTTCCAGAAACTGCGGCTTGACGGTGACCGTGAGCGCCTCCATCCACGCTTCACGGGAGAAGGGCATCTGCTTTGCAAGCACACCCAGCAACACAACGTTTGCAGCCCTGTGGCTGCCGCATTCCGCAGCGATCGCCGTTGCGTCAAGCGCTACGGTGTGCGGCGCGGCGGCCTTAATGCGCGCGAGCGCGTCCTCCGGATACGTGGCTGCTCCTGTGATCACGGGCATGGGCGGAATCTGCTGCATGTTAACGATGACGGTGCCTGTCACGGGCTTTACATAGGGCAGCGCGCGCAGCGCTTCAAGCTGTTCAAACGCGAGCACGGCATCCGCCTGCTCCTGCTCGACCAAGGTGGAGTACACCGGTTCCGTTTCGCTCATGCGCACATACGTCACCACGCTTCCGCCGCGCTGGCTCATACCGTGCACTTCGCTCACCCGCACGTCATAGCCATGCTGCAAGGCAATGCGGCCCAGGATTTTACTTGCGAGCAGGGTGCCCTGCCCGCCCACGCCGACAATCACGATTCCTATCATAGAGAGAAAGCCTCCGTTCTGCTGAAATTGAGGTGGGTACGACGGGGGCTCTGCCCCCGACCCCGCCAAAGGGACACAGCCCCTTTGGAATCCCTTCATTGGGAACGCCTTGGGCATTCCCAGAGTGGGTTCTTAGGGCCGTTACGGCCCTGAGCGGAGGTTTGGAGGCAGTGCCTCCAACGTACCTTTCTACTGCTTTTATTACTCCACCGGCCCAAGCGCACCGAACGGGCAAACCCTTGCGCACAGGCCGCAGCCGACGCACTGCGTGGGGTCCACCCATACGCCGGTCGGCGTCTTATTGATGGCCGGACAGCCGATCTTCATGCACATGCCGCAGTTTTTGCACTTTGCGGGATCGCTGAAGTATTTCACATTCGTGGGCTTGATAATGAGCGCGCAGGGCCTGCGGGTGATGATGACCGAAAGCTCCTCGCGCGCGGTCTCCTCGCGCAGCGTTTTTTCCAGCAGCTTGATGTCAAACGGGTCGATCACCCTGACATGCCGGATGCCGAGCGCCTCGCAGAATTTTTCAAGGTTTAGCTGCGGCGCTTCGTCGCCGTGGATGTCAAGGCCGTTGATCGGATTGTTCTGGTGGCCGGTCATGCCGGTAATGGCGTTGTCCGCAATGATGATGGTGCCTACGGACTTGTTGTAGACCATGTTCAATAGGCCCGTCATGCCGCTGTGGGCAAACGTGCTGTCCCCGAGGACGCCAACCATCTTCTTGGCGCTTTCTCGCCCGCGCGCCTTTTCCATGCCATGCGCCATGCCGATGGAAGCGCCCATGCACAGGCAGCTGTCCGCCGCGTTGAGCGGCGGGTTTGCCCCAAGCGAATAACAGCCGATGTCCGAATGTACCGTCAGCTTCAATTTACTTAGCACATAGAACAGCCCCCGGTGCGGACAGCCGGGGCACAATACCGGCGGGCGCACGGGAACATCCTCCGTCAGCGCCGGGCCGGGCTCGGGCGCACCGGAAAACTTTGCGGCAATCTTTCTAACAAACAGTTCGCCCTGTATGCCGGTTTTATCCTTGCCGGAGCAGGGAATGCCCATGGCCTTGATGGCATCCTCAAAGAACGGTTCCATATCCTCAATGACGTAGAGGGTGGATACGCCGTCCGCAAACTCGCGGATGAGTCCTTCCGGCAGCGGATAGGCAAGGCCAAGCTTCAACACGGAAGCCTGGGGCAGCGCTTCTTTTACATAGTTGTAAGCCGCGCCGCTTGTCACGACGCCGATGGAGCGGCCCGCCCACTCGATACGGTTGATGGAGAGCGTACATGCGTCTTTTGCGAGGCGCTGTTCCCGCGCTTCCACAATGGGGTGGCGCTTTTGCATGTTGGAAGGAACGGTCAGGTACTTTTCGGCCTGCTTTACATAAGGCAGAAGCTCCCGTTCTTCCCGGTCCTGCAGCTCCACAGCAG
>JAEYLA010000036.1 GCA_023461495.1 Bacillota bacterium
GACGTCTCCTTCAATATGCTGGTTTTGCAATGCTGCCGCTATGCGCTGGACCATTTGGAGCAAAAAGAGGAGAAAGTGTGAGCTGCAGATAGAAGCAGGAGTATCCGGATGATACGGTATGTATAAATGAATACGGAATATACGTAAAGATAAGGACATGACGCAGGCCGAAATAGTCTGCGACGAATGTGTCCGAACAGCGTCTTAATAGTAACCAATACATGGAGGGAGGGAGCATAATGGACTTGATGAGAAGATGCTATACCGTGTTCGCCATTCTCTTGAGTTTGCTGCTCCTGCTGTCCGCGTGCAGCGGCGGCGCGGGCCTGCCATCTGCTGATCAAACAGCGGCGCCTTCCGCAACGCCTTCCGCAACGCAGCCGCCCACACCGCAAGGGGGTGGCGAACTTCCCCAAATCGACAGTTCTACCGCCCGAAAGCCGATCACGGCGGCGATCTACCAGCTGTTTACGGATACCTACGGCTATACCGGCCCGGAGCCTTTGGCCTCCAAGACGCATGAAGCCTGGCTGAACCTGGCCGACGGCAAAGCCGATATCTTATTTCTTGTTGCGCCGACAGAGGATGAATTAAGCTATCTTGCCGAACGGGGCGTTGACATTGAAATGAAGGTATACGGCTATGACGGGCTGGTGTTCATGGGCAACGACTCCAATCCCGTAAGCAATCTCACATCCAATCAAATTCGGGCCATCTACAGCGGAAGCATTAAAAATTGGGCGGAGGTGGACGGAGAGGATGCGGATATCGTCGTTTACATCCGGAATCCGGAATCCGGCAGCCAGCGCCTGTTTGAAAGCCTGGTGTGGGAAGGCTATGACATGCCCGATTTTTCTGCGATGCATTTCAAAGAGGGGGAAATCGACCCGACGGTGACGCAGCGGGAGGCCATTTACAACGTGGATGAGGATATGGGCACCGTCACACGCAAGGTGCTCCTGAATCAGTTTTCTATCGGATTTAACATCATGTCCTACATCGACAGCGAATTTGGAAGCTCCACGCTCAAGCTGTTCTCCATTGACGGTTACGCCCCCACAACAGAGAATTTTGCTGCGGGCAAATACCCCTTCCTCACCACCTCCTATGTCGTCATTCGTGCCGACGAACCGCAGGGCAGCCCCGCGCGGCGGCTTTACGATTGGATCGGCACCGAAGAAAGCTATGCGCTCCTTTCTAAAAACAGCACGCTGGCGGTGGCGTTTACAGACTCCGTGGTCGTCAAGGCACAACAAAGCGATCCCGCAGAAAACACCGCATTGGCCGATATGATCCGGAAGCTGAACCAGCTGGCGATTGTGCGGCAGGACTTGCTGCAGTTTACGCTTGAGGAAATCGAGTTCCTCCGGAATGGCGTCTACGCGTTATCGGGCAAGAAGTTTAAGACTGAAAAATATGAGAAGTATTACGGCGCGCAAAGCTGGTATCAAGGAACCGAAACCTCCGATATCGAGATAGCAAAGAAGTTCAACGCGTTCCAGAAGGAAAATCTGGATATCGTTCTCGCTTACGAAAAAGAGTTGAAGCAGGCGTTGGCGAACCAGTAGCAAGGGAGATAAAATGCGCGCCCGGCACATGCCTGGGCGCGTATTACTTTTTTACCGGCCTTTTCGTACCCTGCGATATAGACTTCCACCGAAATCTTCCCGGAAAGCTCCACGATCAGGCCGTATGGAATGGCGGTTACATTCTTGAAATGGGAGAGCCTTTTTGGCGGTATCGATGCACAAAGCCGCATCGCCCGGCTACTTGGAAATTTCCGCGTCTAAAAAGATACGGGAGCCAGTAGCGCCCCGTTGCCCCTGATACTTTCCTCTGTAGGGGTTCTGCGCGTCCCGGTCCAATTCCGCAAAGACCAACTGGCCGACGCGCCGGCCGGATTTCAATTCAATCGCGCATTTATTGGCATTGAAGAGCTCCAGCGTAATCTCGCCTTTAAATCCCGGGTCCACCCATCCGGCATTCTGGATGAACAAGCCCAAACAGCCGATGGAGCTCCGCCCTTCCGGCAACGCAGCGACCTTTTCTTTACTCGTGGTGATGGTGGCCGTGGCCGCAATGCGCGGAGGCGATCTCCTCCCCCGCCTCGGTCAGTGCGATACTGCCCAGCTCCAGCACCGGGGTATTGCCCAAAAAGCCGGGCTTGGAAGCGCCCTCTGTCACCGTGGTGCAGAAATATTTGTAGAGTGTGCTTGCCTTGTACTCCTCATAACCGTATTTGTTCAGAGGCATGTCATAATCCAGCGTGATGAGGCCCAAGTCTTCGAGCGCTTGCAGGAAGGCGCCGGCTTCTTTGGCCGTTTCCATATCGTCGTCCGCCGCTTGCAGGAAAACCGGCGCAAGAGCGGTAGCGAAAAACGCCTCCTCCCGGCTATCCGTCACAGTAAACCGGGCCACGGGCAGATAATGGTGGTGGCCAAGCTGATGGAGAAACTCCTTTTGGGCTTCCGTCACCGCAACCGGCGCGGCATGGGCATCGGCTTCGTGGAGGTGCGCATGGCCATGGTTGTGGTCGTGGCCGCAACCGCAGCCGCAGTGTTCGTTGTGTGGCATTGTGATACTCCTGTCCTTTGGCTTAATGGAACTATCATACACAGACGGGAGAGAAAAGTCCATGCCAATTGCGGGTAGATGGGTATGTACAGCATTTGAACATTGCCGTGTTGGCGCTTACGCGCGCTAGTCTATTTCTTGTTCCAAATTATGAAAAGTATCCGCATCGAAAAAATCTGCCAAAGAAATTTTTGGGTTTTCAAAACCGTCGCAAATCTTCTTCAGCGTTATGATACCGGGGTTTCGGCTTTCGTGGTTAAGAATGCTTTTAATTGTTGCCTGCGGTACTCCGGCCTGATTGCTTAATGCGTTCGGATTGGTACCTTGCTGTTCAATTAATGCATTAAGCCTGTCTATAATAGCTTGCAGCGTATCCATTTGCAAAACCTCCAGTGGTATGCGAAAAATTGTATATGGATGCTGATAACGGCGAGGATAACGATAGTACTACCTTTAAGTCGCGTTGAACATATATGGATAAGGGGATTTCTTTCAGGCTACACTTCGCTTGCTTACGATGGCTACAGGCCTGGTGCCCGAAGCGTCTCCCGTGAGGGCCACACCGTGCGACGCTGTAACGGCAAGAGAAAGTCTGTTTTCAGGAACCAGAAGAGGCACCTCGATATACGCTGAGCTTCCGCTCCCCCTGTTGCTCCAAAGAAAGATACAGGGCTTCAAGCCCCTGCTGCGCGGCAATCAACAACAACTCGGAGTTAGTCGCCAATTCGCGCGCCTTTTGAGATAGCTCGGCTGCATCCGCTATCTGGGAAGCGATTATGGTAAGGCCTTGCTCGATGCGGGTTTGGTCTGCCCGACAGATTTCTTTGTTCACAATATGTCCCCTGCTCCTTTTCCTCTAGACCATTTTAAGGGAATATCCCTTAAAAGTCAATAAGGGATATTCCCTTACCACATAATAGAGTAGGGTGATATGGAATGTATGAAAGAATACGAAACATGCGTGAAGATAAGGACATGACACAGGCAGAAATGGCTGCTTATCTAAACATCCATCAAACGACCTATTCCGATTATGAATTAGGCAATCTTAACATACCAATAACGGTGCTGATTAAACTGGCGGATTTGTTTGATACCAGTATTGATTATTTGGTGAATCGGACGAA
>JAEYLA010000037.1 GCA_023461495.1 Bacillota bacterium
TGGAGCGGTTGCAGGTGCATAAAAACAGCATCTGCGCCTCTGTAAAATGCGTGGCCTCCTCAAGTCCGATCACATCGTACTCCTGCCCCTGATACTGGTAGACATCCGCCTCCTTGTCGCAATATCCAAGCCGGATGCGCGAGCCATTGGGAAAATGGAACGAGCGCCCGCCCGCGTTATAGGCCGCAAGCCCGTACAGCTCCTGCTGCAGCGGGCGGCCGTGATTTTCCTGCAGCTCCGGCAGGGTGCGCCGCAGCAGCAACAGCTGCAATCCTGGGCGGCGCAGCGCAAGCAGCACGAACTTACGGCGCATGGCCCAGCTTTTTCCGCCGCCGCGCGCGCCTCCATATGCCACATGCGTTGCCATGCTGATAAAAAAAGCGCGCTGCTGCGCGCTTGGCGTCCCCATCAGCTTTCGTTTTTTCTGCATGCAATCCCTCCCCTTGCTTCTCCTTTATCTGCTGAATTCCTCCGGGTCCTCCAGCACAACGGTGAGCGCGCCTTCCCCTTTTTCCGTTTTTGCAGGCTCTGATGCGCCGTATCCCCAATCCTTAAGCAGCAATGCCGCTACATTCGCGCTGAGTTCTCCCAACAGTGCGCGCTCCACCAGGTGTTGTTCCACCCGTGCTGCCGCCCAGGAAAGTGCTGCCTCCGCCTGCGAGCGCCGCCTGTTTCCGCCCTGCGGCCTTCGCGCCGCTTCCAACCGTTCCCGCGGGAGCTCCAGCGACGCGCAGAGCCCGGCCATGGTATATGGTACCTGATGGTAGCTGATCTCCCCGTTTTTGAGCGTTAAGCGCTCACGCGTTGCGTCACACTGTGCAAAATAGACTTCCGCCTTTTCCCGCAGCAATTGTGCGGTCGTTTTCCGCTCCGCCATACGACTTCCCTCCTCTCCCTTTAGAACATGTGTTCCCGTGCTTGCTGCCATGGTATCACGAGCCGCCCTAAAAAAGGAGGCTGAAAACGGTTCTATAAGGGATTATGACGCCTTATTTCCGGCACAATGTATTATGCTTTCTTTTGTGCTTTTTTTGTAATTATTTTGTAATACTTTAAGATTTAATTCGTTATGCATCAAACTATAATGCAAGCTTAATTTTCCGAAACAAAGCTTAAACATCTTAATAATATAAGAAGTTTTCTGAAAAAAACCTTTATAAATAAAAGTTTCATGACATTATTTTTTTGAAATTATTTTGTAACAATTTTATTGACGAGGCATCACAGGTTTGTTACGCTTTTGCCGTGCGAAAGAGGTTGCCGCGCTCTTATTTGCAACAGTAAACGAAAGGGGTAACAAACGATGAAAAAAATTTTTTCTCTTGTACTTGCACTCGTCATGATGCTTGCTCTGGCCGTTCCCGCCATGGCGTTCACCAGTGACACCACCGACAGCAGCAGCACCGTTCCCTATGAACTGGATATCTATCTGGTTGATTATGAAGGCGATGAATTCTTTGGCTTTGTCTCCCTGCCGGAATCCGACCGCGGCTATGCCGTCAATGAAATCGTCTGCGCCGTTGTAGAGCTCTATGTTCCCAAGGCACAGGATCCGTATGACGATGGCTACAGCACGCTGGTATTCTCCGGCGACAACGTTTCCCTCAAGGTGACGGATAACGCAATCTCGGGCTCCACAGCCACGCTCCAGACCGTCTACGGCCCCACTTCCTTTGACTGGGACGGCGATGAAATCTCCTATGATCTTAGCGACAATGATTTCTACTATACCGCCAACCGCACGTATAAGTGGATGTTCTTTGCCAAGGTCACCGGAGATGACGCTTCCCTGAGCGCCAGCCTCGTCGACGGCGAAAGCAGCGGTTCGTTCAGCACCACCGCTTCTGTCAGCTCCATTGACATCACGCTAAGCGGTGTGAACTACACCATTACCAAGTCCAAGTCCTCCAGCAGTACCGCAGGCACTTACTCCATCGCGGTGAACACCGGCGACTATGCAGGCTCCAGCATCACTATCAACGTCAGCTCCGCCTATAAGTCCACCGGTATGTCCATCAACCCCGTCGGCAGCACCGACAACACCGGCCTTGGCGTATCCGTCAGCGGCGTGCTCGGCGTATACGATGGCGCAGTGCTCAGAACCTCCGGTGACCTCTACGAAGAAATCATGGACATCTACGCCGACGTTGCGCAGGATATCTTTGGCCTGGATTACATGCTCATTGGCAATTATGTGCGTGATTCCTTCTTCGAAGGCCTGACCTCCGCGAGCACCGTGGCCGCTACCGTTCAGGTCGAGCCCTGGACCGCTTATGTGACCGTGCCTGATACCGTGGTTGTCGATCCTCCGAAGACCGGTGATGCCGCAAGCATCCTCGGCTTCACGATGATCTTCCTTGCCGTGGCTGCAGCCGCTGCGACAGGGCTTGCGAAAAAGAGCCGCGCATAAATTCTTGTAGAAGAAAGCGTCAACCGCGCACAAAACCACCCGCCGGAATTCCGGCGGGTGATTTTTGTTTACCTCCCCGTCCTGCTCAGGTTGTATTTGTCATCGAAATACCGTACGCTAAAGATACGGCTCGGGCGTGTGCGGCGTGTGCACGCCCGAAAATGCATAAGCGCACCTTGGGCGCAAATGATAAGAGGACCACCCGCATCTTTATCTCAACCGTATCTCAACCGCCCATTTCTGCCTTTTGAAAAGGAGGGTCCCATGACAACCGCACTGAGCGAAACCATACGGCTTTTTGTGAACAATACGCAGGCAATCAAGGACGGCTTTCCGTTTCAGGGGTCGATGCTGCGCAGGCTTGGCGCGCTGCTCTATACGAGCGAGCACAAGGAGGCGGATTGTGTCCGCATCCGGGAGGCCATGCAACTCGTCAAGGCGCACACAAGCCCGTTTTCCATGTTCCGTGGAACCACGCTGTTCTCTTTTGCGGCAATGCTTTC
>JAEYLA010000038.1 GCA_023461495.1 Bacillota bacterium
ACAACCTTTTGTAGACTTCAACATACTTCCCCCTGTGTGCGAATAAGTATTGTAAAAACGCGCAACGGGGGGAATTTTATGTTTCACAACAAACGCTATGCGCCGGCGGTACTCGCGTTGTGCTTGCTGCTGGCATTGCTGCTGAGCGCCTGCTCGACAAACGTGTTCCATGATGATGAGGCGCTGGAGCAGCCCGTGGATTCCGAAGCCGGATTTCGGCGTACCGTACTGTATTTCCAAACCGATGATGGCCTGATGGTACCCGTTATGAAGCTGCTGCCATGGGAGGAAGGCATTGGCCGCGCCGCCCTCAACCAGCTTGTAGATACCGAGGCAAACCAGATTTCCGCAGCGGCCATGGGGCTCAAGAATGTTGTTCCGCAGGGGGTCAGCTTTGTGCTTTCCATTTCTGACGACGCGGTGGCAACCCTCAACATCATCGACCTGCCGAAGCTTCAGAGCGCCGAAGCGGAACAGGCGCTTGTGACCGCCGTTGTCAATACGCTGACGGAATTCTCCACCATCGACCAGGTACAGCTGAAGTTCGACGGAAAGATCAAAAGCAAGCTTTCCCACGGCACAAGGGTCAAGGACGTGATGCGCACGCTGCCGCTCAATGAAGAGCCGCTTCCGGTAAGCGCCTCGGACGAAGACTTTTCCTACCGTGTCAAGCTGTACTTCCCCAACCAGACCGGAAGCCTGCATGTACCTGTCAGCCGCCCGGTCGCCCAGGAACCCGATCTTGAGACTGCCATGCAGCAGCTTGTCCTGGGTCCCACAGACGATACGCTTCGCAATTGCTTCCCCGAGGGCACACAGGTGCTTTCCGCCTCCATTGTGGATGATGCGGCGTGCGTTAATTTCTCCAAGGAGTTCGCCGCCATTTCCGATACGCCGGAGCTTGAAGAGCTTGCCTTGACCTGCATGCAGCTTACGGCAAAGCAGTTTGGCGCCAGCATCGCCTCGTTGCAGATTCAGGTGGACGGCAAGGATTACCACGGCAACGCAACGGAAACCATGGCACTCCCCATCTATGAAAACGAGTTCCGTTCCGTTTCCTGATGACCGGCTTCGCCTAAAACGGATTGCGCCTGCGGCTTTTTGCGCCGCAGGCGCTTTATTACATTTTTCTTTCTTTTTTTTGACTTTGCGTGCTATACTCAATAAAAAGCCGGGGGAGGTTCCTTACTTGTATACATGGGATAAATGGGATATCCGCTTCATGGAACTGTGCAAATCCATCGCCAACTGGTCCAGCTGCTATCAGGATGGGCGAAAGATCGGCTCCATCATCGTCAAAAACAAGCGTATCCTGACCACCGGTTATAATGGCGCTCCCGCCGGCATCAAAAGCTGTATGGAACGCGGCGAGTGTTTGAGAAAAAAAATGAACATTCCTTCGGGCACCCGGCATGAAATCTGCTATGCCATCCACGCGGAACAGAACGCCATCATCCAAGCGGCAAAGCTGGGCATTTCCATAGAGGGCGCAACGCTCTACTGTACGCACCAGCCGTGCGTGATTTGCGCAAAAATGATCGTCAACGCCGGGATTTCCCGCGTGGTATACGCGGAAGGGTACCCGGACGCGTTCTCCTTAGAGATATTCGATCAGGCATCCGTCCGCCTGGAGCGCTATGAAAAGCCCGAAGCGCCGGAGCCCGATCCTGCGTAGACGTTTTACCGCAACGCAGATTGCAAGGCGTTTTCCACCGCTTTTTTGATGAGCTTGCTGGAGTTGGTCGCTCCCGAAACGCTGTCCACATCAAGCGTCTGCTGCCTGATAATTTCTCCAATGACGGCCTCTGCAGGTTTGCCGCGGCCGTTTTCATGCTCCAAAAGTGCAATGCCCGTCACCGCGCCGTCCTCCACCGTCACGCGCACCTTGACGCGGATGAGCGTTTCATCCACTTCACCCTCATATTCACCATCCGGCACTGTGGAAAACGCGATGTCCGCAATCTCCATCTGCGCCACATGCCGCTGGTATGCTTCCACACTGTTTAAGTAAAACAGCACCCCCGCGCCAAGCAGCAGGACGAGCGCACCGGCTGCCCAAAATGGCCAAATCCGCTTTCTTTTCATGTTCGCTTTCCTTTTCTGATTGATGCGCAATTTTTTATAGAAATGAAGACTCCTTTTCACAAGCGAAAGCGTCGCTCTCGCGGCGCATAGCAGTGATACGGTTTTTACGCCTCCGGGATGTCTCCGACGCCTTCCAACACGTACTTGGGGCGGTACGGAAACTTCACAAGCATATCCCGCGAGGTTACGCCGGAAAGTACAAGCACCGTGTCGATTTCCGCCTCCACGCCCGCCATAATGTCCGTATCCATCCTGTCCCCCACAATCGCAGTATCGGCGGGAGAAGATTGCAGCCGCTTCAATGCATGCCGCATCATCAGCGGGTTCGGCTTGCCCACAAAATAGGCGCTCACGCCCGTTGCAAGCTCAATGGGCGCGATCAGCGCCCGGCAGGCGGGCGCCATGCCCTGCTCCGTCGGCCCCGTCAGATCGGAATTACATCCGATCAGGCGCGCGCCCTTGTTGACAAGGTACGTCGCACGCTCGAGCATTTCATAGTTGAGGCTGTAACTTTCGCCCACCACCACATAATCTGGATTGACGCTGTTCATGGTGATGCCGACGTTATAAAGGGCGTTGATCAGCCCCGGCTGGCCCAGCACATACGCACTGCAATCGGGATACTGGCTGGCTAAAAAGCTTGCGGTAGCCAAAGCGCTTGTATAAAAGCAATCCGCATCCACCTCAATGCCAAGCCGCGCCAGCTTTTGCTGCAGTTCGCGCGGGGTGTAGCCGCTGTTGTTTGTCAGAAACAGAAATTGCTTGTTTTTTTGCTTGAGCCATTCCACAAAACGGGGGACGCCCGGCAGCAGCCTGTCCCCATGATAGAGTACGCCGTCCATGTCGCAGATAAACGCTTTTTTGTTTCGTAAGATTTCCATGTAATACCCCTTGTATGTTTCCTTTATTCTTTCGCCTCCAGTATACCGCAACCTGTTCACACGGGCAAACGGTTTCCGGCGCACAA
>JAEYLA010000039.1 GCA_023461495.1 Bacillota bacterium
TGGCTTTCGCTGGTGGGAATCCCAAAGCGCCAAGCGCCTACCGACCATGTGACGATGGCAAGCTGCGCTGCCGCCAGCGTAATGAGGCCTTCCTTGCCGGGGGTAAGCTCAATGATGTTGGAGATGGTCTTTGCAACCGCCGTGCCCATCAATAATACGCCTAACAGGTTAAACACCGCTGCAAGCAGCACAGCTTTTCTTGGCGTCAATACTCGGGTGGAAACAACAGTCGTCAGCGCATTGGGGGCATCCGTCCATCCGTTGACGAAGATGGATGCACAAACAAGTAAAATGACAAATACAAGGCCGGTCTGCATGGGCGATATCCCTCTCTATGTAAAAAACATAGGTCTTTGCGGAACTTGAACTGCGTGGCTGTACGCTTTGTCCGCAGCCCCTAAAAAAACATCCGCTACCCCTTGTAGAAAACGCTTTCCGCATTTGGCGTGTCTCCCTACGATTGCCGTAAAAAGACACGCCAAATGTAAAGGGCTTGATCAAACCTTTACATCAGTATACCATACGATGCCTGCTTATGGACAACCCTATAGAAAAAAACACAATTAAATTCGACAGATCTCTTATAAGGGATCTGTCAAAGAGCTGTTTGTTTCTATAAAGCAATGGGGAGCCCGCCTGTAGCGGCGAAAAGGCGAGCGCTTGCGGGAGCTTCAAGCAAGCAAACGCGAGATTTCATTTGCAAAATCAAGGTAGCGCGCATGCGGAGATACCCCAAATCAAAACCCGTCCTATTTGGTGTTTTTTGCGCAAAAGCGTGCTGTTGGCGCATTGGAGTATTGGCAATACTTGTGGTACTATCATCGTATTATGCGCGCAGCGCCTGTGAGAAAAAGCCGTCTTTTCAAGAAAAAACGGTAGTTTTGGCGCGCGTATGGCCGTATGGTGCGCATAGAAAAACAGCAATACTAAAAGAAGCTACAACAGGTGTCCACAAGGGCATTGACAATACAGATTTTTGCATACGACGATTGACCAAAGGAGTAAGATGTCTGAACATGAAGAATATTACAATAAAGAAAATGCGCGGGGCTGTGCATGAATAAGCTGAAAAACATTTTGCTGGGACGTTCCTTAAAGAGCGCGGAGGAAATGAGCGAGAAATTCAATATCCTGTGGGGGCTTCCCATCCTTTCGAGCGATGCGATCTCCTCCGTATCCTATGCCTGTGAAGAAATCCTGATGGTATTGATCCCGTTATTGGGCATCGCGGCATATAAGCCGCTTTTGGGCACCGCCCTTGCCATTATTACGCTGCTGTTCATTCTGGTATTCTCTTACCGCCAGACGATCGATAATTATCCGAACGGCGGGGGTTCTTACAGCGTTGCGAGCGATAATCTCGGGCGCGTTCCGGGCCTGATTGCGGCGGCTTCGCTTTCCATTGACTATGTGCTCACGGTAGCGGTCAGCGCCAGTTCCGGCGTTGCTGCCATTACCTCCGCTTTTCCGGAGCTAATCCCCTATAAGGTCGGCATCGCACTGGTGATCGTCCTGTTTTTGACGCTCGGAAACCTTCGGGGCATCCGCGAATCTTCCGTACTGTTCGGCGTGCCGACGTACCTGTTTATCGGCAGTATACTGACGATGATATTTGTAGGGCTGTTCAAGGTGCTCGTGCTTGGCATCATCCCGGAACCCACAGTACCCCTTACCCAGCCCACGCAGGATCTCACGTTGTTCCTATTCCTCCGTGCGTTTTCTTCCGGCTGTACGGCGCTGACCGGTGTGGAAGCCGTAAGCAACGGCATCCCCAATTTCAAGCATCCGGCGCAGAAAAACGCCAAAAGGGTGATGACACTGCTTGCGCTGATCGTGCTTGTAATCTTCGGCGGCGTATGCGCTTTGGCAGCGGCCTACAAGGTCGCCCCGCGTGAAGGCATGACGGTGGTTGCACAGATTGCGGGGCAGGTATTCGGACACGGTTCCGTGTTCTTCTACCTGGTGCAGGCGACCACGGCAGTGATCCTGATTATGGCTGCCAATACGGCGTTTGCGGACCTGCCGCTTTTGCTGTCCCTGCTCGCGCGGGACGGCTTCATGGCCCGCCAATTCCGGCACCGCGGGGCGCGGCTGAGTTTTTCCAACGGCATCCTGCTGCTGCTGATTGTGGCAAGTATGCTGATCATTTTCTTCCATGCGGATACACACCAACTGATCCCGCTGTACGCGGTCGGCGTGTTTCTTTCGTTCACGCTTTCGCAGATGGGCATGTTCAAGCGCTGGATTACCCGCAAGGAAGGCAACTGGAAGCATAAGGCGTTTATCAACGGCTTTGGCACTGTCATCACGGCGGTCACCTGTATCATCATTGCGGTCAGCAAGTTTACGCACGGCGCGTGGATGGTCATCATCTGCATTCCCGTACTGGTGCTTTTAATGATGCGCATCCGCCGCCACTATGACCGCATCCGGGAGAATCTCCTGATCCCCGGTGATCCTTCGGAGCTGCTGTTTGCAGAACCGCCCAAAAACCATATTGTGCTGCCGGTGGCGTCCATCAACAAATCCTTTATCAAGGCGCTTAACTATGCGCTGACCCTGCAGGGAGAGCTTGAAATTTACCATGTGAGCACCGTTCAGGAAGCGACGGACAAGCTGGTACGCCAGTATAACCAACTGGGAATCGACGCGCCTCTTGTGATTGAAGAAGCGCCCTACCGCAACGTGAATGAAGTGCTGTTGGCCCATGTGGATCAAAAGCATGCGGCTCTCAACAAGCACGAAATGCTCACCGTGGTGCTGCCGCAGTTCATCATCCCCAAATGGTGGAACAATCCGTTGCACAACCAGACGGCGCGGCTACTCAAAAGCTCCATGTTCCGACGGCGCAATCTCGCGGTGATTACCATCCCGTACATTATTAATGAATAAGCGCCGCAAAAAGCGCGCGGACTTTATATAAAAGAAGGGACGCCGGAACCATTTGGTTCCGGCGTCTTTGAATGGAAACTTCATTCACAGGGTATCCCCTCCATCCCGTTCTATCAACGGATGAACCATGGGGAATCAGAGCAGGTCTACGGCCATTTTGATAAACAGCAAGCCAATTACCAGAAACACCGTATAGCGGACATATTTCGCGCCGCCCTTAATGGCAAGCTTTGCACCGAAGTAGTTGCCCATTGCGGCAAACGCTGCAGCCGGGATGGCAAGCAGGAACAGTACCTTTCCGTTGAGGATGAATATAATCATGGACGCAAGGTTTGACGCGAGGTTTGCCACCTTCGCGCAGGCGGAGGATTTCAAAAGATCAAATCCAAGAAACGCGGTAAACGCAAGAATCAGAAATGTTCCCGTCCCGGGGCCGATCAGCCCGTCATAGCAGCCGACCACAAGGCCGATCACAAGCGATGTCAGCGCGATCCGGCGCGCGCTTAGCTGTAAGTCCACGGCGGGCGATGTTCCGAAGTTGCGCTTGATCAAAAGGAACAGCGCGACTGCGGGGAGTATGGCGAGCATGATAATCCGCAGCGTCTTTTCCGGGATCATAAGGCTCAACGTGCTTCCGCCTATGGCGCCGATGAATGAGGCGACAGCGGAAAACAGCCCCACGCGCCAGTCAATCTGCCCGGCCTTAAAGTATTTAAGTGTGGCGGTGAATGTGCCGATGCTCATGGCGGTCTTGTTCGTGCCGAGCGTTATATGCGCGGGCAGCCCTGCAAGAAGGTAGGCGGGAAGTGAAATCAGCCCGCCGCCGCCCGCGATGGAATCAACAAAGCCCGCTAAGAATACCAGCGGGCAGACGATCAGGTAGGTCGTGAGGGAAATCTCCACAGGGGAAGCCTCCAAGTCCGGCCGTTCGAGGAAGCCTGGCGCTTCGGGCGCAACGGAGCCGTATGCGTGTCATTATACCACAAAGCCCGTATCTTTGTATC
>JAEYLA010000040.1 GCA_023461495.1 Bacillota bacterium
CCCCCTTTCCGGTATGATAAGGTCACGATAAGGCGAAAAAACGCCTGACAATTTAGAATGGAGGATATCAAACATGGAAGAAACGCGCATGCCGCTCATTGGGGATATGGCCCCCAGCTTTACCGCCGTCACCACACAGGGCACCATCAACTTCCCGGACGATTATAAGGGAAAATGGGTCATCCTCTTCTCCCACCCCGCAGACTTCACACCCGTATGCACTACCGAATTTATGACCTTCGCTTCTATGGCGGACGAATTCAAGGCGCTCAATACGGAGCTTGTGGGCTTATCCGTGGACTCCCTGTACGCGCACATCGCATGGCTGCGCAAAATCCAGGAGCTGGAGTGGAACGGCAAAAAGAATGTGGAAGTCAAGTTCCCGCTCATTGAGGATATCCGTATGGAGGTTGCCAGGAAATACGGCATGATCCAGCCGGGCCAATCCAATACCCAGGCGGTACGCGCCGTGTTTGTTGTAGACCCCGAGGGCAAGATTCGCACCATTTTATATTATCCGCTCTCCACCGGCCGCAACTTTGATGAAATCAAGCGCATTATTCTTGCGCTGCAGAAGGCGGACGCGGATAAGGTCGCAACCCCTGCCGACTGGCGTCCCGGCCAGGACGTCATCGTCCCCACCGCGGGCTCGTGCGGCACCGCAAAGGAGCGTATGGACAATCAGACGGACGATCAGTATTGCCTCGACTGGTTCATGTGCTTCCGCCGCGAGAGGAAGTAGCCCGTCGCCCCCTACAAACGCCGCACACAAGTGCGGCGTTTGTCGTATCTCCCTCTGTTTTCACTATACAAACGACAAAAACCGGCGTATGATTAGGAGTGTCATATGCACATATCAGGAGGAACGGTTTTGTCCAAACTGCATTTCATATTCAACCCTGTCGCCGGCAGCGGTGCTTCCACGCTGGTGTTTCAAAAAATGGAGGCTTTGCTAAAAGCACAAAAGATCGAATACTCCTTTTCCCGTACGGAGTACCCGGGCCATGCGCAGGAATTGACGCGGCACGCGCTCTCCCAAGGGCATGACTGCATTGTCGCCGTAGGCGGTGACGGTACCGTGCGAGAAGTCGCCATGGAAATGGCGGGGAGCGATACCCCTATGGGCATGCTGCCCTGCGGCACCGGCAACGATATGGTGCGCGCGCTGAATATTCCACAGGACCCGGAACAGGTATTGGATATTCTTTTAAACGCCGCACCCAGATGGATGGATGCCGCAGAAGCCAACGGCAAGCTGTTTTTCAATGTGGGAGGGTTTGGTTTTGACGTGGACGTGCTGTTGAACACCGAGCGCTACAAAAAGCGCTTTAAGGGGATGACGGCGTATATGGCGGGGCTGTTCCACTCCCTTTCCAAACTGCACTTGATTCCGGTGCGCGTCACCACGCCGGAAAAAACGTTCACCTGCAACGCCCTGCTCGCTGTCGCCTGCAACGGCACACACTTTGGTGGCGGTATGAACGCGGCTCCGCTTGCGGATCCCACGGACGGGCTTCTGGATATCTGCATCGCAACGGACGTGAACCGGCTTACGGTATTGTCGCTGCTCGCAAAGTTTGTCAAAGGTAAGCATGTGGGGCTGCCCGTCATTCATTATTTCAAGGCAACCGAGCTGACTGTGGACGCAGGACAACCCCTGCCCGTGCAGGTGGACGGCGAGGTTGTGGAGCAAACGCCCGTCACGTTCCGCATCCGCCCTCACGCATTGCTGGTGAAAACGGGACTGTAACGCATGGTTATTAAACCGCTTGAATAGTTTTTATAAAACCAAAGCGCCGGGCAACGTCCGGCGCTTTATATTCTTAATTTTCTTAAGGTATCGCCGCCTACGGCAGCGACGATAGATTATTTTATTTAATAGCGGGAGGGTTCCACCCCCCGCTCCCCCTGGGAACAAGCGTTCCTATAAAGGCGAGGAGTAGTATCGGGTACACATCCAAAAGCTACATATCAGTCCTTGTAAAATCCCGTTGGTCAGGACACAAAATCCCCCTGGTGCGCGATAAGCGTCGCGTCATATACGCCTTCAATGCGCATGAATTTATCCACAACCGCGGTCTCCTCATCCCTGAGGCGGACTTCAAGGGTAAGCTCCACGCCGTCACGCTGCACGGTCCGCGAGCGCACGCGCACGCGGGGCAGCTGCTTTACGAGGTTCTTGACCGGGCCGTTCGCCGCTTCATGGAAGTGGAGGATCAACAGGTAGGGCAGGCTGCCGCGCACCTTGAATACCGTCAGCACCACCATAATCACGCCGATAATCACAGCCCCTATGATGGCAATATCAACAAACTGCGCGCCAAGCGCAATGCCCTCGCCCACCGCCCAGAACATGAACGTGGTGTCCATCGGATCCTTCACTGCCGTACGGAAACGGATGATGGAGAGCGCACCCACCATGCCCAGACTCAAAGTGGTATTGATGGAGATCAGCATGATGACAAGGCTCGACACCATGGTAAGCATAATCAGGCTCAAGTTGAATGTGCGCGAATACAGCACGCCGCTAAATGTCTTTTTGTAAATAAAGAATATGAATACACCAAGCGCAAACGCCACCAACATGGTAACGAGTATCTGCACAGGCGGCAGGGAGCTTGCAAACATGGTCTGAATATTGAAGAGTTCCGCAACGGGGTCAGTCATAAGGGAGGGTCCTCCTATTCATATCTCCGGCACAGGCAATATTTGCTGATTGCGCTGCGCTGGGCGTTTTCCAGGGGCTGCAACAAGGTTTGGATATAGGCAGGCAGGTAACGGTTGAATTTGACCTCCATCACCATGCCGTATCCGTCGATCACGGGATAAGTGGGAATCTCCGGGTCAAAAAGCACGATGGAGCGGAGCCCGGTCCTGATATCCTGGTCAAACGTCACACGCACATCCTCAAGTGGAAACACATACGGCTCGCGGTCATAGTCCACAATCACGCGCGGGCGCAGCAACTGCGTACGGAACGCCGCGTACATCTCATGTGCAAAGGGTTCTCTCCGCCGCAGCAGAAACGTACAGTTGCCCGCAATGAGCGCATCGCATTCCTGCCGGGTAAGCCCGATAGAGCTTTTCTGGATGAACTGGCCCTCTTTGTGCTTGCGCTCGAGCTTGATGTCCGTATCCTTCAGATTGTAGATGCGGATGCGGTATTTGTCCCGGTGGTCGGTGCCATCCAGCTTGTCCTGCATGGCGGTGTCCATATAATCGTCAAAATACAGGCTGCGGATAAAATACTTGCCCGTCTGCTTGGCGTACTTGTCCCGTTCCATCGTCAGCGCAAGCTTGCGGCTAAGAAGTTCATATTCGGCCAGGCTGATGAAATACTTCAGCTCGTGCCGGAATGATACGCTCAAGAGAACACCTCCTGCATATACGCATCCGACAGGCCGAGTTCCTGCTTGAGCTGCGCCTTGATGATCGCAGGGCGCTTTTCGCCAAACTGCTTGAGGTACGCGATATTCGTCTCAAAGGACTTGTAGCTTCCGAAGTTCTCCTGACGCTGCGGCACTCCCATAAACGACGGGCCGTTGAATTTTTCGCGCTCGCGGGCAATCTCACCATCCACCGCGGCCGCAAGCTCGTCGATAAGCGCGTTCACCCGGTCCTGCGCGTAGACGGTTTTCATCAGTTCCGCAAACCGGCGGCAGAAGGCGTCCTTCCACTGCGCATTTTTTAGCAGCGCGTTAAACAGATCCGAAGCCGCAGGCTTTGTGCCCCGCCGCAGGGTCACCGTCTGATGGTCGTAATTGCTCCAGCCCCAGCAGAAGTCATAATAAATCCACTTCCACTTGCCGCCGGGGAGCTTGTAGTACTGGATGTTCGCATAATCGGAGTTGCCCACGTAGAGCTCTGCGATCATATAATCCATAAAGCTGTCAACATCCATGCGGTCCGCAACATACTGATAGTTTTGGCTGTTGGAAAGGTCTTTCGTTTTCACGTAGTCCATCAGCGCAAGCCATTCCTGGTTGCTGCCATGGGAAACAAGCGAGCTTGCCTTCAATACGTCAAGGTTGTCCGCATCCACGGTGTTCTCATGCTGGGCCACAAAGAAGCGGTTGCGCTTTTCCTTCATAAAGTAGACGCCCCAGTATTCGCCGTTCAAGTACATCACATACGGCTTATAGGCCTGCACCAGCACATTGACGTCCGTCCCTTCCAAAAGGCCGCTCGAAAGCTCGTCGCGTATTTTGCTGCGGTTCTGATCCTGCGCGCCCGCGCGAAGCGACAGGGCCTTGTAGGACGTATAAGGGCGGTTTTCAAAGAACGCGTAGTCGAGCGAATTGCTGCCGTACTGGGAGCGGGCAATGACATTAATGCCCTTTTGCGCCCTGCCGCGGCCAAAGCCGCCCGCAATGCGGATGGCGACATTCTGTGAAAATACCTGTTGGTTTGTACCGTCCCCAAAGACGGCAAAGCTTGCCGGGCGCTCCCATCTGGATTGCGCCTCTTCACCCTCCGTGCCGCGCCCCTGATAGAAGTTTGCAGTTAGAAGCGCGTCCCCATAGGGAAGGTCGGGGTCATAGTTTTCGCCATAGGCATAAATGCCCGTTTTCGCATCCCAGAGATTTTTCGGGTCCGTCACCAATGTGACGATGGGCAGCGTGTGGTTTACATCATCCCCGGTAAAGAGATAGGTGCCTGAAGCGCTGCTGCCCGTGATGTATCCATCGCGCACGGAAACGGCGCGGATGACGGTATTGTGCTCCAATGCGATTGGCCCGGTATAACGGCTGGAATTCTCGGTAGGCGTCGTGCAGTCCGTTGTGTAATAGATGGTCTCATTCGCTTTTGCGCCTAGTTCCACGGAAACAGGCCCGCTATACACGCCGGGCGTTGTTGAAAACAGCGGAACCGCCGTAACGCCCAGAGAACCTTGCCCGTTTGCCGCACCCGGTGTGGGCGAAGCGTAGTAGTACAGCTTTCCGTCCGCGCGGCCAAAGCTGATATCCGCCCCCGCCTGTGCCATCTGCAGCTTGTCTAACAGCTCCCCCTCAGGCGAATACAACAACACCACGTCCCCGGAAGCGGAGATGGAGAAGTTGGTCTCCAATGCCTTTGTTTGCGTATCCCTGACATCATTTCCCGTAGCGAGCACCAAAAGATAACCGCCCGGTTCAATTGCCACGTCCGGAAAACGCCAGAGTGCGGGATTGTTGGGATTGTCCGAAAGCGCATAGCCCGCGAGATTGATTTGCTCCGAAGAGGAATTGTAAAGCTCAATCCAGTCCGGCGTACCATTGTTGACCGTATAAGCGCCCGCGTTGTTTGACATGACCTCTGAAAGAAGTAAAGCGCCCATAGGCAGGGCGCTCATGCTGTTGAAGGCCGCAAACCCGTCCTCCGTATTGGGGTAGCCCGGCGTGGGCTGGGCCATTGGCTTCCATTCCCCCGTGCCGTCGGGCACCCGCGCCATACTGATATCCGCCTGCTGCTCGGTATACTGAAAGCTGTCTATAATGCCGCCCTTGGGGTCGGAAAACACAACGCTTTCCTGATAGGCGCGCAACGAGAACGGCGCGTTGAGTATGCCTTCCACAAGGCCGTCCCTGCCGGAACAATGGATGACCAAGAAACCGTTTGCGGGAATCTTCGTGCCCTCCGGGAACGCCCACTTCATCGGCTGGTTTTCCTCATCAGAAAGGCCGCAGCCGCTGATATCCACATCCTGCCCGGTGGGGTTGTAAAGCTCGATCCAATCCGGATAGTCACCCTGCGGGCCGGAGAGCGTGGTGGCATTGCTCGCCATAAACTCATTGATGCGCACGCCGTTGTCCACAGCGTTCGTCTGAAGCGTTTCACGGTACTGCGCGGCACCTTCCTCCGTATTGGGATAGCCGGGAGAAAGCAGCATGCTTTCCTTCCATGCCCCATCCTCCGCGCGCACCAGCGCCGCACCCGCGGCAACACTCTGCAGCTGCATGCTGTCTATAGGCCGGCCGGAGGCATTGCTTAATATCAGCTGATCAGTCGCGGAAAGCTTAAAGGAGGTATGCAGCGCGCCCTTTGCCACATCACCGGAGCAGAACACCACAAGATACCCTTTTGCGGGTATAATTGTGCCGCTTGGGAACGCCCATTTGGCTGCCACAAGCAGATCGTCCGTCAGGCCAAAGCCTGAAATATCAACGGCTGTGTCGGACGTATTATAGAGTTCCACCCAATCCGGAAAATCGCCGTCTTCGTCCGGCACGGCGCCTTTGTTTGACGTCATGACCTCATTGATGCGCACAACGCCCCCTGCGGCGGCAGACCCGCTTCCCGGCTGGTTCTCACTCATCCGAAACACGAGAAAAAGCCCTGCGATACAGAGCAAGGCTACCAAGATAAGCAGGGGAATCCGTCTCCAGTTCAAAAGAGGCACTCCTTTTTGTACAGGCGTTTGTTTGTCTTATGCCAATCCCAAATTGGTATAAAAAACACCTGCATTTACAGCCATCCCGGCATTTTTACCGATGGAAGGCTGCGTATTCAATGTAATTTTCCTTCATGTAGTGTACCACAAAGCGCCATGTATGAACATGCGCGTGGACAAAATTCATAAATTGTTTGTTAAGCACAGCAATGAAGCTTATAAAGTCGCAAAGAGAAAGCGAGAGATTTGTGTCTGCCGCTAAAAAGCTGAACTTTCCGGCTTATAAGTGGAATTGCTGCATGTGTCAATCGGAATGGTTTTCCGGCGGGCCGGCAGACTCGCTTGCCTTCACCCATTCGCGCGTGAGCCGGTAAACGACCGCCGTCACCGGCGTACCCAAGAGCATGCCCCATACGCCAAACAGCCCGCCGCCGACGATGACGCTAGAGAGCACCCACAATCCGGGCAAGCCCACCGCATTTCCAACCGTACGCGGGTAGATGAGGTTGTTTTCAAGCTGCTGGAGCACAATAATAAATACCACAAACCAGACCGCCTGCATGGGTTCAATCACAAGCAGTATCAGCGCGCAGGGCACCGTGCCGATGAGCCCTCCCAATATGGGGATGAGCGCCGTCACGGCAATGATGGAGCTGATCAAAAGCGCGTAGTGCATTTTAAAAATCGTCATTCCGATAAAGCACAGCGTTCCCAGTATCAGTGCTTCAATAAACTGGCCCACGATAAAGCGGCTGAACACGCCGTTTGCAAGACGAAGCACCTCGCTTGTGCGGCGGGTGTTCTTTGCGCCGAACACCGCGGTACAGAGCCTGCGCACCTGCATGGAAAGCTTATCCTTGTTGTAAAGCATGAAGCCTGAAAGCATGATGGAAAGCAGGAGCTGATACAGCCCGCTTGTAAAGCCTATGGTAAAATTCAGAGCGCCGCTCACGGCCTGCCCCAATATGCCCTGAATAAACGTGATTGCCTGCCGCCAGAGATCCGTCACCACCTCGCCCACCTCGGGATTGATGGCAAGGGTAGACAGCATCCCGTCCGCCCAGACCTGGAACCGGTTGAGGTAGCCTGAAAAGTTCATAGCCAGCATCGTAACGCTCTCCACCACACGCGGCAGAATGAGCGCCCCAAGGCCCACGAGGAACGCGATGACCACAAGATAGGTGCACAGCATGCTCACCCCGCGCCATATGCGCTGGAGTCCCGTTTTGCGTTCCCAGCTTCCAAAGACTTTGTGCTGGAAAAATTTCATAGGCACATGCAGCACGTATGCTACCGCAAACGCCGTAAATACCGGCGAGAGCACGTGCATCACGGAGGAAACCGCCTTCCATATCCCGTCGATCCGGTAAAGGAGCATCAACAACACGATTGCATACGTGATGAGCAGCAGATACTTTCGAAGCCTTGTTTTCTTGGGGCGGGGTTTTTCCATTGAAACCTCATTTCCCGGCGTGCTCCGCCGTACAGGGGCGCTTCCTCATGGCATGCTTAGAAAAACATGAAGCGGAGCTTCAAACCGCCGGAAAGCGCCGCTCAGTCGATGCAAATGGACTGCTGATCGTCCTTTTCAAAACGCTCCGCAAGCACCTTGGCGGTCAAATATGCGCTTACCGCGTCGATCGCAAGCACATTCTTGCCGCCGCGCATCACGGCAAAGTCCGCATCCTGGATGTATTTCATGATATACTGTTCGTTCATCGGCTTAACGGTGGAAAGGTACTGCTCCCGGATATTGTCAATATCCCTGCCGCGTTCACGGATATCCCTGCGGATACGCCTGAGCAGGCACACATCGATATCCACATGCATGTAGACCTTTAAGGACATCATGGCGCACAGCCGCTCATCCCGGAACATGTGAATACCCTCAAGAAGAAGCACATCCGAAGGCGCAATCATCGTTTCCTCGCGGTCCGCACGCCTGTGCAGCGTATAGTCATACCCCTTGGCGGTGATGGCGCTTCCGGAAGAAAGCGTGAGCACATCCTTATACAATGCGTCATGGTCAAATGCGTCGGGTTCGTCATAGTTGATGCGTACGCGCTGCGCAAAGGTCAGCTCCGGGTGATCGCGGTAATAGCAATCCTGCCCGATCATCTGGCAGGTACAGGAAAGCGAATCCTTGATACGTTTGGCGAGCGTGCTTTTCCCGCTGCCGCTCATTCCACAAATGCCCACAATCACCATGCCGTTTTCATATCCCCCTCATTTTATGCGCGCTTCTGCGCCGACATACGGCGCCCAAGCGCACAGCCTTTGTTTTCCATCCATTTGAAAGCCGTTCAAATACGCGGGCGGCCACAGGCCGCCCTATAGCTGGCATAGGCAATATGCATATCGCATGGGGCAAACGGCGTTCGCCCGTAAAGCAACACAGTTAGAACAATTGCCCGAAGTGTCAAATGCCGAATGCGCGGAAGCGGATTTCCTTTGTCCGTTCCGCAAGGCCCTCCATAGGCAGCGCCTGCAGGTGCACCACAAACGCCGTATCTTCTCCCGGCTGCAGCACGGCGTTTCTGGTAAAATACCACACCGCAAGGAGCTTGCCGTTTTCGTCATACATACCGGCATAGACCACGTTGAGATCGCAGTTCTTTACACCCGGGTTTTTTAAGCCGCCCGAAAGCGTCGCAAAGCCGGGATAGTTCTGTATAAGGCGCACATCGTCCACCGTTAATTGCTGCGCACTTTGCGCTACGCCTTGCGCCGTGAGTTCCGCCTCCACCGTAAGATTTTCCGGAACACCCCGCGCATCGTCATACGGCAGCCAAAGCGTGCAGTAGGCAATTTCCCCAGGCATGACGATATCGCTGTTTGCTGCGATTGGCGTAAAATCGCTCGTCTGGCTTCCCCCATTATAGTGGAAGATGAATGTCGCCGCCGACAGTGCGACCGGCGCACTGCCGTCATTTCGATAGGCCACCGCGCCGTAAAGCACGCCCGGGAAGTAGGCGGCAACGGCGTCCGCAATGGAAACCGTCCCGTCCTGCGCCTTTGCGTTTGCCGCAATGGCCTGGGCCGGTTGCTCCTGCGGCGCTCCCGCAGCAGCCGGCAGCGGGCTTTCTAACGCCGCGCCGATCTCAAGCGCATCCTCTGCGGATTGTTTTGGGGTGCACCCGGCAAGAAGCAACAGCA
>JAEYLA010000041.1 GCA_023461495.1 Bacillota bacterium
TTAACACGAACTTCAACAAGGTATTGGGGCTGATGCTCTCCAACGGCATCGTTGCGCTTTCCGGCGCGCTGCTTGCCCAGTATAACGGCTTTGCGGACATCAATATGGGCCGCGGCGCGATCGTCATTGGCCTCGCCGCCGTCATCATCGGGCAGGTGCTGTTCTCAAAAATCTTCCGCAATTTTGCCTTGCGCCTGCTGTCCGTTGTGATTGGCGCGATTATCTACTATGTGGTCATGCAGGCTGTCCTCTGGCTGCGTCTTGACCCCAACTACCTCAAGCTCCTCTCGGCGCTGGTGGTAGCGGTCTTCCTCGCCCTCCCATATTGGAAGAGCAAGGGCTTTCCGGTCAAGTACACCAAGAAAAGGGGGACAGGCCATGCTTGAAATCAAAAGCATCAGCAAAACCTTTAACCCTAATACCGTCAATGAAAAGATTGCGTTAAGCAGCCTTTCCCTCACGCTTAACGATGGCGATTTTGTCGCCGTTATCGGCGGCAATGGCGCGGGCAAGTCTACCATGCTCAATGCCGTAGCGGGCGTATTCCCTGTGGATGACGGGCAAATCCTCATCGGCGGGCAGGATGTTACCTACCTGCCGGAGTTTAAGCGCGCCGCACTGATCGGCCGGGTGTTTCAAGACCCCATGATGGGCACCGCCGCCAGCATGGGCATTGAGGAAAATCTTGCGCTTGCCCTGCGCCGCGGCCAGCCCCGCACCCTGCGCTGGGGCATTACCGCCAAGGAGCGCGAGCGCTACCGCGAGCTGCTTGCAACGCTGGATTTGGGGCTGGAGCACCGTCTGACCTCAAAGGTCGGGCTGCTCTCAGGCGGGCAGCGGCAGGCGCTTACTCTTTTGATGGCCACGCTCAAAAAGCCCAAGCTGCTTCTGCTTGATGAGCACACCGCGGCACTTGACCCCAAGACTGCCGCAAAGGTGCTCGATACCACCAAGAAAATCATCGAGCGCGATCAGCTCACCACGCTGATGATTACGCATAACATGAAGGACGCCATCACCCACGGCAACCGCCTCGTCATGCTGTACGAGGGCCGCGTGGTCATCGATATCGCAGGCGAGGAAAAACAGAAGCTGACGGTGGAAAAGCTGTTGGACATGTTTGGCCGTGTCAGCGGTTCGGACGAGGCAAACGACAAAATGCTGCTTTCCTGATCAGACTATTAACAAAGGCCGCCGCTCTTTTTAAAAAAGCGGCGGCCTTTGTTAATGGCTGCTAAAACGATGTTCATTATAGAGGCTTATCTGTCCTGTTTACTTCAAGCACCTTCGCAAAGGCTTCGTAACGGGAGCGGAGTATTTTCTCATGATTCACTTCATCCATCTTCAATTGCTCAAAGAATTTTTTCAGTTTTGGGTCTTCCACCCGCTCGCTCAATGCCTGATAATGCTTCTGTGCTTTAATTTCATCTTCGATCGCTTCCAAAATGCCATCGAGTATTTGCTGCATACAATTTTCCTCCGCCTTATAAATTCAAGTCCATCCTACCGGGTTTTGGCTGCGCCAGTTTTGCTACCACCAGGGTGATATCATCTCTGACCTTCCCGTTTTTTAGAAAATCGGTAACATCCGCATGAATGCGCCGGACAATCGCATCCGGTTCCATGCTATAAAGCTCTGCAATCAGCTTCCTGAGGCGTTCTTCATAAAACACAGCATTGGCCCGTTGTTCGGGCAGGCCGTCTGACATCATAAACAGCGTCATCCCCGGGAACAGCCTAAATGAAGTATCCGTATACTTGAGCCAGTCGACATCCAGCCCGGTCGAAACCGGCATGCCCACCCGGCTGAGCTCCGTTACTTCCCCCTCGCTGTCGGACAACAGCGGGCACGTATGCAGCCCCGCATTGCAGTACGTCAGTTCGTTTGTCTTTAAGTCAAAAACCGCAATAAACAGGCAGACCAGATACTCTTCGGGATAGCCTTCCTTGACATACTGCTCGATCAGAAAATGCATAATTTCCTTGGGAGAGAGCACCTGCCCCGGCATATGCTTCAACCGGAAGAAACTCCTGATCGTATCCTTCACAAACACCGCCAGCATGGCGCTGTCCAGACCATGCCCCGAAACATCTGCCACAAAGCACACATATTGTTCAAAGTAGTCGCTTAGCAGCCCATTATCCACCTTGAAGATATCAAAGATGTCCCCGCCTATCTCTTCCGCGGGAAGATACAGAGAAGCAAACGAGAGGTTTTCCGCTTTGGGAAGGCGCTCCGGCAGCGAACGCCTGTAAATCTTCATGGCGTTTGCGATCTCAATATTCAGCTTTTTTTGTATCCGTTCGTACTCCGCGTAAATCTCATTGCCAAAGAGGTAGGACAGGCCGTCTTGCCGGGCGCATTTCATATGCAGTTTCCGCACGCCGTGCTTCCCGTTCCATAAGAGCTCGTCCCGGTCAGAGGGCGCTTCCGATGCGTTGTCGAGCAACGCCTGGAGCTTATCGCGGTCAGCCTCCGCAATGAGGTCGGATACCCGCTTTTGCTCCAGCTCGGATTCCATATACCCCAAATAAGACTGTACCGCCCGGTTGGAAAACACAATCCGCCCATCCGCATCGCATACCAGGACATGGTCATCGACCAGATCGGCGATTGTTTTGCTCATCATTTCCACGTTTTTCATCAACAGTCTCCAATGTACGGGCTTTTGCGCATCCGTTCCGTATATTATACCATAGAAGCGCACCGGATACGGTAACATCCGCGTCTAAGGCGAAAATCACGCGCGCACAATATCATCCCGCAGCGTAGCTTTGTCCACGGTATCCCGCAAACGAAAAAGAGCCTGCGATCTGCATCGAAGGCTCTTTGGGAATTATGCATACAAAACGAGAAAGGCTGTACGGCATCCGCCCCACTCATCGCAGCATGGGGAGGCAGCGCTTCCTTTAGCCGCCAAGGTACGCCTTGCGGATTTCATCGCTTTCGGAAAGCTCCTTGCCGGTGCCGGAGATGGCAATACCGCCTGTCTCAAGCACATAGGCCCTGTCCGCAATGGAAAGCGCCATCTGCGCATTCTGTTCCACCAG
>JAEYLA010000042.1 GCA_023461495.1 Bacillota bacterium
CTTCTTCTCTCCGGCATGCTCCTTCAGAATGTATGAATTGCGATTTCACAAACCTCAGCTTCACATCACATACTCCATTTGAGCGAGTGCGGATTGGGAGCGTTAAGCGAAGCCAGTCAGAGAGAGCAAACCGGGGAAATTATCCGTATGCATAGATTTGCACTGCTGGTTTATAAAAAACCAAAAATAGCCGTATCAGGCGCATTTAGCCTGGTTTTTTTTATGCAATCTTGTAGAATATATGGCCAGATGATACGATTGGGATGCATTGGAGCGCGCGCTTTTTTGCGGCCCGACAAAAGAATACATATTATGGGGGAAGTAAAATGGATAGCACCGAATTTGTCAAAGAACTCGTGCAGAAGGCAAGGATCGCACAGGCCGAATATGAAAAATTTGGTCAGGAACAGGTGGACGCCGTAGTCCGCACGATGGCGAAGGTGATATTTGACAACGCGCAGCCGCTGGCTCGGATGGCGGTGGATGAGACACGTATGGGCGTCTACGAAGACAAGGTCAGCAAGAATATGGGAAAGGCTCGCATACTCTGGAGTCAGCTTAAGGGTAAAAAAAGCGTGGGTGTTATACGCGAGCTGCGCGAAGAAGGCCTTGCAGAAATTGCCAAACCCATGGGCGTGGTCGGCGCAGTGACGCCCACCACCAACCCAATCGTCACGCCCATGTGCAACGCTATGTTTGCGCTCAAAGGTAGAAACGCGATTATCATATGCCCGCACCCGCGTTCCAAAAAATGCTCGTCAGAAGCGGTTCGTCTGATGAAAGAGGCCATCGCGCCACTGGGCGTGCCCGCAGACCTGATACAGATAATCGAAGAGCCGACCGTAGAACTTTCGGGCCAGGTGATGAAGCAGTGCGACGTGTGCATCGCGACCGGCGGTATGCCCATGGTGCGTGCCGCTTATTCCTCGGGCAAGCCCGCATTCGGCGTGGGTGCAGGCAACGTGCAGTGCATCATGGGCGAGGACGCGGATATTGACAAGGCCGTGCCTATGATCATTGAGGGCCGTTGCTTTGACAACGGTATCATCTGCTCAGCCGAGCAGACCGCCATACTCCCCGCCGCACTCTACGAGAAGGCAATCGCCGCGTTCGTGCGCAATGGTGCCTACTATGTAAGTAGCACCGAGGAAATAGACCGCCTGCGCGAGACGATGTTCCCCGACGGCGTGATGAACAAGGACTTGGTGGGCCAATCAGCCGGTCGGGTGGCTCAGGCAGCGGGCCTTGTCGTACCCGAGAGCATTCGCGTGCTGATCGTCAAGACTCCGGCCTACGGCGCGGCCGACTTATTCTCCAAGGAAAAGATGTGCCCCGTCATCTCGGCCTATGCTTACACGAGCTGGGAAGATGCGGTAGCAATCGCCAACGCCAACCTGCAGGTGGAGGGGCGGGGCCACTCGGTGTGCATCCACTCTAACGATAAGGAAAAGATCGAATATGCGGCCAAGATACTGCCCGTTTCCCGTTTCTTGATCAATCAGGTCTGTGCCACCAATAACGGCGGCTCCTTCTTTAACAGCCTCTCTGCCACCACGACGCTGGGCTGCGGCAGTTGGGGCAACAACTCTATCAGCGAAAACCTGAGTTGGAAGCACCTGTTCAACGTCAGCCGCATCGCCTATGTCCGCCCCGGGAGCACCAAGCCTTCCGACGAGGAGATTTGGAGCGAAACATGAAGCTGCTTGAATATAAAGCCAAAGAGCTGTTTGAACAGTTCGATATCCCGGTTATGCGAGGTTGCGTCATAGACGACGCGAATAAAATGGACGCAACACTTGCAAAAGCAGCGTTATGCTACCCCGTCGTTGTGAAGGCACAGGTGCAGGTCGGCGGGCGCGGAAAGGCAGGCGGCATCCGATTCGCGGATACACCAGAGCAAGCACAGACGCACTGCCGTAGCTTGTTGCACAGCGAGCTGCTAGGTTGTCGTGTGGACCGACTGATGATTGTGGAGAAGGCGTCTCCACAGGCCGAATGGTACCTCTCCATTATGCTGGACAGGCTCTCCAAACGTCCGATGATTATTTTTTCCGCAAGAGGGGGCGTGGATATTGAAACCGTCTCTCATGCCGAACCGGACAAAATCATCAAAACGGAATTGGACCCGGTGATCGGCGTACAGGAGTATACGGCGCGTTATCTGCTTTCCAGGGCCGGTCTGGATGCTGCGTACCTCCTGCAGTTCTGTATGCTTCTCAAGAAACTGTATGCTTGCTTCTGCGAATATGATTGCTTACTGGCAGAGATTAATCCTCTTGCCGTTTCAGATGGGAATCTGATTGCTTTGGATGGAAAAGTAGATATTGACGACAGCGCCCTCTACCGTCTGCCTGATATCCGGGTCTTCCGGGAGACATTGCAAGAGGATGCTCTTGTAAAAGAAGCGCGCGCTTTTCGCTTCCTGTACATTCCCGTAGGTACAGAGGGCAGCATCGCAGTAGCTTCCAACGGCTCTGGCATGTTAATGAGCTGCATAGATTTGATCAGCCAAGAAAACATGCAGGTAAAGGCCGCTTTGGATCTTGGCGGCGGCGCGACAGCGGAACGCATCAAGGAGGCGCTTCGTATTCTTTTCGCTACGCCGGGTGTGAAGGCGGTGTTGATTAACATATTCGGCGGCATCACCCGCTGTGACGAGGTGGCAGAGGGGATCCGTTTGGCTATGTGCGAATACGTTCAGGACAAGACCGTTATCGTCCGCATGGAGGGGACAAATAAAGAAAAGGGGCTGGAAATCGTACAGGCCATACAGGGGGATATTGTCTCCACACCCGGCCTCCGCGAAAGTGTCCGCGCCCTGGCAGAAAGAAGGAGCATGCTGTGAGTATACTCATTGACCAGAATACGAAGCTAATCGTACAGGGTATTACGGGCCGGGAGGGCACCTTCCACACCGAGCAGATGCTTGCGTACGGTACAAACATTGTCGCAGGTGTAACGCCCGGCAAGGGCGGCATCCATGTGCTGGGGATACCGGTGTTCAATACCGTACGAGAGGCGGTGGAGGCAACTGGCGCCAATACTTCGGTGCTTTTTGTCCCGGCAGCCGCCGTAAAGCCGTCAGTGATAGAGGCGCTTGAAGCGGGGCTCAAGCTTGTGCTCACCATTGCCGAGCATGTCCCCGTCCACGACATGATGGAATGTTATCACATGGCGCGGCGAATGAATGCGCGTCTGTTCGGCCCCAACTCCTTTGGCATAATCTCACCAGGCAAATGCAAGGCGGGGTTTATGGCACACAATATATTCTTGCCCGGCAGCGTCGGCGTAATGAGCCGAAGTGCCACCAACTGCTATGAGACGGTATTTATGCTTTCGAATGCGGGAATCGGTCAGAGCACCTGCGTAGGCAACGGTGGGGATATGATCCCCGGCTCCGCTTTTGTGGACGTGCTTCCAGATTTTGAGGCCGACCCCGAAACCAAGGCGATTATCATCATTGGCGAGATTGGTGGAAACGAAGAGGAGTTGGCAGCAGAATATATCCGCACGAACGTGAGCAAGCCGGTTGTGGCGCTCATCGCAGGCAAGAATGCTCCCAAGGGCAGAAGCATGGGCCATGCGGGCGCCATCGTCGCGACCGATGGTACGGGCAGCGCCCAGCACAAGGAAGCGGCGTTGCGCACCGCGGGTGTGGAGATTGCGGAGAGCACGCAGCATATAGTGGAAATTATGCAGCGGCTCCATGGCGAAGGCCGCCTGTAAGCCAACGGAAACCAACATGAAAGTTGCGTTCAGGAATAGTGATCCCGTAGATATCAACAATCAAAAGCATATCCCCTTGAAGGCTCTCTGTGCGGGAAATCTGGTTCAATGCCAGTTTGCTAAAGTGATTCCAAGGAAAACCCGGTGCGAATATAGAGATGCGGCTAATGGAGTTAGCCCTTGGAAATTTGGGAACAACAGTACTTTTTTACGCAGGAGAGGCTTAACGTTGCCGGTACGGCGCGAAGCGGAAAGCTCTGAAATTGCCTACTGCCATGAACGAAAGCACTGACGAGGATATGCTGGACTTTCTTATAAAATCTCCCAGTCATGCGAAGCGCGGAGTTGGTTAGCTGCGCGGCCGGATAAGTGCACGCAAAATGGGGGGCCTTGCCATCTTTCCTCTATTTTACCCGGGGGCTTTGACATATGATGCGCAGCTTTTAGGGAGGATCATACGTGGAGATAGAACTTGGCTTTGGTTTTGGAACACAAAAGTTAATAGTGCCGGACAAAAATCTTCTAGGCGTACTCACGCCCAATGCAGTGGAACAAAACTCCACTGGCGACAATGAAGTGATACGTGCGTTACAGGAGCCCATCGGATCACCGCGCCTTAGAGACATCGTAAAGCCCGGCGAAAAAATAGCGGTGATTTCCAGTGATATCACGCGCCCAATGCCTACGTACGGCGTTATGCCCGCGCTGCTCGACGAACTTTATGCGGCAGGAATCCCCAAAGAGGATATTACATTGGTTTTTGCACTGGGAAGCCATCGCCCTCACACCAGCGGGGAACGCAAAAAGCTGGCGGGTGAACAGGCGTTTCGTGAAATATGCTGTGTGGATGGTGACCCGGCAGACTGTGTGCATATGGGAGTGACCTCCCGCGGCACCCCAGTCGATATTGTGCGCATTGTTGCAGAAGCGGACAGGCGCATCTGCCTGGGAAACATAGAATACCACTATTTTGCAGGGTATTCCGGCGGTGCCAAGGCCATCATGCCAGGGTGTTCCACCCGTGCCGCAATACAGGCCAATCACAGCCTTATGGTGCAAGATGCGGCCTGCGCGGGGCGTATGTCCGGCAACCCTGTGCGCGAGGACATTGAAGAGGCTACGTCCATAGTAGGCGTAGACTTCATATTAAATGTGGTTTTGGATGAGCATAAGCAGATTGTGAAGGCTGTGGCTGGCGACGTCATAGCTGCACATCGGGCTGGCTGTCGATACCTGGATAAGCTGTACGCTGTAGAAATACACGAGCGAGCGGATATTGTGGTAGTTTCCCAGGGCGGCGCTCCCAAAGACATAAACCTGTATCAAACGCAAAAAGCCCTAGACAATGCCAAGCATGCCGTAAAAAAAGGCGGGCAAATTATACTGGTTGGATCCTGTAAGGAGGGCCTGGGTGAAACCGTGTTCGAGAAATGGATGGCAGGCTCGCCGTCGCCTGGAAGCATGATAGAACGCATTGCATGTGATTTTCAACTGGGTGGACACAAGGCGGCGGCTATTGCAATGGTGTTGCAAAACGCGAAAATACGCCTAGTAAGCGAGATGGACGAGGCGTTTGTCAAGCATATATTCCTTATCCCCCACTCCTCGGTTCAGGATGCATTCAATACTGCATTTGCCGAGCTCAATGGCAATGCAACGGTGCTCGTGCTGCCATATGGCGGGTCCACATTGCCAAAACTGAAAAATTAAAAATACTGGAGGTAAGACAGATGGACTATGCACAAGAATCTTTGAAGCTGCACAAGGAATGGAAGGGGAAAATTGAGGTGATTGCCGCGGTTCCCGTAGCCACCAGAGAGGACCTTTCTCTGGCGTATACGCCGGGTGTGGCACAACCTTGCCTTGAAATCCAGAAAAATGTCGATATGAGCTACGAGCTTACGCGTCGCCATAACCTTTGCGCGGTTATTACTGATGGGAGCGCCGTACTTGGATTAGGTGATATTGGCCCCGAGGCAGGCATGCCCGTTATGGAGGGCAAATGCGTGCTGTTCAAGGCTTTTGGCGGCGTAGATGCGTTCCCTCTCTGCGTAAAGACGAAAGAGGTCGATGCATTCGTAGATGCGGTAGCACTCATATCCGCCAGCTTTGGGGGCATCAATCTGGAAGATATTTCTGCGCCCCGCTGCTTTGAAATAGAACGCAAGCTCAAGGAACGGTGCGATATCCCCATATTTCATGACGATCAGCACGGCACAGCCATTGTTACGCTTGCTGGGTTGCTCAACGCCCTTAAGGTGGTGGGAAAGAAGAAAGAAGATGTGGATGTGGTTATCTCTGGTGCGGGTGCGGCAGCGGTAAGCGTCGCTAAACTTCTGCTTAACGCTGGATTTCAGTCCATCATCATGTGCGACCGCAGCGGTGCCATCTACAAAGGACGTTCCGGCTTGAACTGGATTAAGGAGGAAATGGCTGAGCAGACCAACCATGGTAAAAAAACAGGAACGCTTGCGGATGTTCTTTGTGGCGCAGACGTGTTCATCGGCGTATCGGCGCCAGGTACCGTAACAACTGATATGGTAAAAACCATGACAAAGGACGCTATTGTATTCGCCTGTGCAAACCCCATTCCCGAGATATTTCCTGACGAGGCGATAGCAGGCGGCGCAGCGGTCATTGCCACCGGACGCAGCGATTTTCCCAATCAAATCAATAACGTACTGGCCTTCCCTGGCGTGTTCCGCGGTACATTTGACGTACGCGCTTCCAACATTAATGAGGAAATGAAGATGGCTGCCGCTACGGCATTGGCTGCACTCATTTCCGATGCGGAACTGAATGCTGAAAATATCATCCCCAAGGCGTTCGACTCCCGTGTGGGAAAGATTGTTGCACAGGCAGTGGCAGAAGCTGCTAGGAAGAGCGGCGTCGCCAGGATATAATGGGCTGTCAAAGTCCAAATGCACCTCTAATTAAGACTGGCTTTGAGACTATGCTAAGGCTAAAAGGATTGTGCGCAAGGGGATTTTAAAAGTCCTGTACGCTGAATAGGTGCCCGTATTGTGTGCGCTTGTACGCATTATTGGAGAACCCGGATATCATGCATGCTTGATATCCGGGTTCTATTATGAAACGCAGAAAGGCCCGGAATGCTTTTGCTTTCCGGGCCTTGTTTGTTCTCCGTTGCGTAGACTTGCATGGGATTATGGTGGAAGGCACTCTGTTCCCGTGCTACAGCGCACAGCCGTTACGGTCTTTCTCTTGATAAGCGTGACAGGCACAATGAGCTTAGCGCCCTGAGCATACAGGCTGAGCGCTGAGCGGGAGATGCTTTCCACTACCAACTTGGCCAGCCCTTCTGTGTTGCTGTCCACCGTAGTCAGCTCGGGCTCACTGAATTTGAGCTGCTCCATGTTGTCGAACCCGATGACGCTCACTTCCTCAGGTACGGAAATGGCGTGGTTGCGCAGAGCGCGTATGGCGCCCACCGCCATAATATCATTAAACGCAAATATCGCTGTGGGTCGCTGTCCGCTTCGGCGTTCGCATACGAGGCGTAGGGCCGCCTCGTAACCACTTTGATACGCCCAGTCTCCATAGACGATGTTCTCGAGCGGAATTTCCAGCCCCAGTTCTGCAATCTGCTGGTAACATGCCGCCATCATATGCGTAGTGCTAAGGTATCCCTTTGGCCCTGAAATGATGCCAATCCGTTTATGGCCCATCTGCGCCAGATGATCGAGTGCCAACGTTGCGCCCCCCATGTGATCGCAATACATGGAGGGTATGCCGTCGTATTCTTCGTTGATCAGCAGCAGGGGAATATCCATCTGCCTGCCCTGTTCCAGCAGGGCAGGGTTTGTCTTTGTAATGAATATGATGGCTTGAAACGGATATTTGCGAGAAATCTCCTGTAAGTCGGCCACCGTGCCTATATTTGAATAGATCAGCTGCTGGTGGTTCGCATTGCATTCGCGCTCCAAATAATAAAACAGATCCGCATAGTAGGGTTGCGTAATTCTTTTGACGCAATCTTCTTCATTGATAAAGAAGCCGATCGTTTGCGCTTTGGACGGCGCTGCCAAAACGTTCCGGTTATAGACGACCTCGGTGCCAATACCCGCGCGTTTTTCCACCAGTTCATTGCTCACCAGCAGTTCCAGGGCTTTACGCGCAGTCGTGCGTTCCACCTTGAATCTTTCGCAAATGACGCGCTCAGAAGGAAGCAGTGTTCCACACGGATAAACCCCATCGAGTATCTCCTGCTTTAACGTGCCATATATGGCTTTATATAGGTACTTATGTGCTCCCATGATATTCTCCAAATAGATCAGCGCTTGCTTTATTATACTATATAAGTTTTAAAAACGCACATGTCTTTCCGACCGCAAAAACAGCCCGTCTTTCTTCAGGCTTTTCTGCATCCACATGTGGTATCCATCTGCGTTGCACGCGGCGGTCTTCTTCTTTGCAAACATTCAAGGCGCCGCATTCAGGGCTGCTCGGATGGATGCGGCCAGTTGCCCATACTCCGCATCTGTCAAATAGACACCCGGTTGTGGGTCCATTAAAAATATACTTCCAAATTGGGGCGTTCCTTCATACTTGGGAACAAGATGCAGATGGCTATGACGTACAATATCCCCGAACATTCCAAGATTAATCTGGACGGGGGTAAACACGGTGTTTAATGCTTTTACCGCGTTATGTGCCGCGGCAAAGAAAGCGGCGCACTCCGCTGCGTCCATGTCTGCCACCATTTCCGTATGCTTTGAGTAAGCCAGTACAGCACGGCCGCGGTAGGTCTGATTCCTGAACAGGTAAAGCGGAAAGCCGTCAATCTCGCATACAGGAAACATAATGTTAAGGAGCGCCTCGCTCCTGGCACAGTACATACACACGTTTTGCATGAAAGTTCCTTTCATAGCGAGGACTTGCGCGCACAACGCGCGCAAGTCCTTGCGTCGTTTGGAAACTGAGATGTATCAAGGCCTAATAGGCAGCTTCATATTGATCCGCGTTCTCCTTGGTAACGATGGGAAGGGACATGCAGTTGTTCTTGTTTACAGGCATATTGCCTTGCAGAATGTCATGCACAAATTCCATAGCCCCGGTGATCTCCACCCTGGGACCTTGATAGATCAGTCCAATCATATTATCGGTGTTCTTAAGCGCGTTGAGATTGGGCTCCTGTCCACCGGCCGCGGAGGCGATCTTAATGTGAGCGTTTTGGCCGGTCACATCGTCCTGAATGGCCTGCAGCGCGCCGTAAGCGCCACCATCGTCAATGGCGTAGACGAAGTCAATCTTACCGGAGTATTTGGTCAGGAAGGTGGCCATGTGTCCCTTGGCTTTTTCTACGGAGAAATCGCAATCGGGAGATTCCTCGAGCTTGACGAAGCCGTAGCCCATCTCTGCGTTGCGGTCCTCAAAGCCGAGCCTGCGCAAACGACCGGTGCTGTTGGAATCGTTCTGGCCCAAATGGACATACGCTTTGCCGTCCATCCCTGCATCGTGGCACATATCGGCAGCCAATTGTCCTTCCACATAGCAGTCGGGACCGAAGAAAGCCGTTGTGTAGGCATCGCCGCTCGGGTCGAGCGCGGTATTGCATACCACAAGATAAATGCCCTTTTCATTGATCTTCTTGGCGCTTGAAACAAATGCCATGTTATCAACCGGCTGCACCATGATCAGGCTTGCGCCCATGGCGACGGCTTCGTCAGCCTGCTGTGCTTGCAGCGTTGCGTCAGACTGTGCGTCGAATGCTACCCACTCGGCATCCGGGTAGACGGGCGCCAGGTCCTTGAACATGCGGAAGTAAGCGCCGCTGTAGGGCGAGGTGGACTTGGCCATCAGCAGGCAAACGATAGGCTTGTTGCCACCCTCATAAAGATTAGGGCCGGTCGGCGTCGTTTCGATATTCGCGGTTTGCTGGGTCACCACTTCCGCACCCGAAGAATCGGATGAGGGTGCAATGGCACTGGCTGTTGGCGCGGCGGGTTCGGGTGTTGCCGCGGCATCGGGCGTCACGTCCGCAGACGCTGAGGGCGATGCGCAGCCGGCAAGCGTGCCGGCAAGCATGAAAGCTACCATGAGCATTGAAAGGATTTTCTTCATTTTTGCTCCTCCTGATATGATGTTCTTTGCGCTTGGCACCATAACCTCTTAAGAGGTGCGTCTTGCACAAATTAAAAGTTCACTTATGTACGTCCTGCGGTAGTCTATCTAAGACCTGCGGTGGCCTGCCGGCTGACCTTGGCGCTGATTACATCCACAATCAAAAAGATGATGAGTATGACGCCCACAATACCAATTTGCAGGTTGGCCAGCGAGGAGTCCACCATATAGAGTACCTTCTGAATCAGCTGCATAGCCGCAACGCCCAGTACCGCGCGCAGCGTGTTGCCTGAACCGCCCGTCACGCGCATACCGCCCAGCACGCATGCCGCAACGGTCTGCATAGAATAACGCTCGCCGATGACTGCGTTTCCCGAAGAGTTAAAGGAAGTGACAAGTAGCGCCGTGATGGCGGCAAACACGCCGGAAATCGCATAGCACTCATAGGTAATGAGGCGTGTGTTGATGCCCGAATATTGCGCCGCCTCACGGTTGCCGCCTACTACATATAGGTTCTGACCGAACTGCGTGTATTTGAGAACGTAGGAGGTAATGAGCAGGCATACTACAAGTATTACCATTGGCAGCGTCAACTCGAACAAGCCAAGGTCCACTACCTTCATTTCAAATAAATCCGCAATAAACTCGTTGGTATTCATAATAGGCACGCCATTGCTAAGGACCAAGCCGACGCCTCGAAATACCATCTGCGTGGTCAACGTCGCAATGAATGGATTCATTTTCAGGTCAGCTACCACAAATCCATTGAGCGTTCCTGCGATGGCGCCGCATAGCAATACCAGTGGAATAAACAACACGGGATGCAAATCTTTGGCCAGCAGCACCGTAATTACGGTTAGCATTGAAGTATTAAATCCCACTGAAAGATCATTGCAGCCGATCAGCATTACAAAGGACACGCCCAGAGCCATCATGCCCCAAAGGGAGATGTTTTTGAGGAGCACCGTAATAGAGGCACTGCTCAGATATGTATCGGAGAAAAGGCCCGGCACCAGCAACAGCAGTGCGCTAAGGATGTATACAGTATTCTGCAGAAGGAAACCCCGCAATTGTTTGCGGTTTATTGTACGGGTATTCATCAGGATTTCCTCCTTCCCTTGGCAAGTTCCAGACGGTCGTTAATGTAAATTACAACCAGCATCAATATGCCGCGTATTACCCACTGCCACATGTAGGTAACGCCGAATTGAATATAGAACATATCCAGTGTGCCCAGGAACAGCGCACCCAGCAGCGTGCCTGACATTCTGCCAGCGCCGCCGGACATCACGGCCCCGCCCAATACTACGGCGATGATTGCATTAAACTCCTTGCCCGCGCCAAGCAGCATATCACCCGTCTGCGTGTAGGAGGCCATAAATATGCCGGCTACGCTGGACATCAGGCCCGCCATTACGTAAGCGGCCAGCACCACACGCGAGGATTTAATGCCGGAAAACCTTGCCGCTACGCTGTTCCCGCCCACCGCAAATATCTTTCTGCCAAACACGGTCTTATGCAATACGAATCCCAGCACAAGGAAGCAGGCTAGGAGCAATATCAGCGGGAAGGATATGCCGAACACCCTGCCTCTGCCAATAAAGGAGAACAGTTCAAGACCGTCCTTAGCTGAGGCCGTCAGGCCGCCGTTGTAGAGGATGTTTGCACCCTGTATGGCGTACTGGGTACCAAGCGTGGCTACGAAGGAATTAAGCTTGAGCACGCCAACCAATATACCATTGACCAGCCCGCAAATTAATCCCACCAGCAGAGGGACGGTAAGCGCCATCAGCGAGGCGCCGGTGGGACCCAGTGTGGCGTAGTATTTCTGGGTGATGGTACAGCTCATAATGACCGTAAGCATCAGCGTTGAGCTTGTGGAAAGGTCATTGTTGCCGGTCACGATTACAAATGTAACGCCCGAGGCGATGAATGCGACGCTGGCGATGGAAAGTACCAACTTGATGAAATAATTGTAAATCGTCAGGGGGTTGGACATAATGGCCGGTGTTTTTATGAACTGCGCTGCGATAATTGCAATCAGTGCGCCGATGAGTACCAACGTCCTGATGCGATAGGCGTTGTCGCCCTTGGTTTTGATGGCTTCGCGGACGTTACGCATTAGAGACCTTCTTTCCGCCAAGCGCGGCAATCATGACCTCTTGGCTGTTGGTTTCCGTGGCGACTAACTCTCCGGTCAGCCTGCCTTCGTGCATAGTGATAATTCTATCGCTGATGCCAAGTATCTCAATCAGTTCGGAGGAAATGACGATAACCGCTACGCCCTGTGATGCCAACTCATTGATTAAGCGGTATATTTCAGACTTGGCACCCACGTCGATACCACGGGTAGGTTCGTCCAATATCAGCACCTTAGGACTCATCATCAGCCACTTGGCAATAACCACCTTCTGCTGGTTGCCGCCGCTCAGCTCGCCAACCGTTTTTGACAGCGTAGGGGTCTTGACGTTCAAATATTCTTTATACTGGGTGGCGAACTTGTGCTCTGCTTTTACGTCTATAACGCCCAGCCGGTTGATCTCTTTCATCTTGATAATCATTTCGTTAAACAGGATATCCAGCTTCATGAATAAACCCTGCTGCCTTCTGTCTTCGGGCACCAGCCCGATACCGGCGCTGATTGCCTCAATGGAATCGCGTAGCGCGCGCTGCTGTCCATCCACAAAAATCTTGCCCGCGTCCAGACGGTCAATGCCGAACAGCGCAGTCATCACCTCAGACCGACCAGAGCCTACCAGACCAAAGAATCCCAGCACCTCTCCCTTGCGCACCGAGAAGCTAATATCCTTAAATACCCCTTCGCGGCAAAGGCCCCTGGCCTCCAGCACAACCTCTCCGATAGGGCAGGTTTTTTTGTTGAAATAGTTCTCAATTTTGCGACCGATCATATGGCCGATAATTGTATCCGCACTAATGTCCTGTGTATTTGGAAATGTGGTTATTTTTTGACCGTCTCGGAACACAGAAATGCGGTCTGCGATTTCCTTAATTTCTTCAAGCTTATGGGAAATGTAAAATATCCCAATTCCCTTTTCTTTCAGCCTGCGGATGACATTAAAGAGTACCTGCGTTTCCTTTTCGGTCAGCGATGAAGTTGGCTCATCCATAATGATGATTTTGGCGTTTCGGGATACAGCGCGGCCAATTTCAAGCATCTGATGCTGTGCTACCGAAAGTTCCTTCGCAAGTGTCTTTACGGGAACATCCAGTTCAAGCATCTCAAGCACCTGTTTTGCGTCTTTGTAAAGCTTCTTGTAGTCGATCTGAAAACGAGAACGCATTGGCAGGTTACCTAAATATAAATTCTTGGCGACATCAATCAAAGGCACTATGGTCAGCTCCTGATAGATGCAGCTGATTCCCTTTTGAATGGATTGATGAATACTGGTAAACGAAACAGATTCCCCCTCAAAGAAGTATTCTCCCTCGTCGCGCTGATAGGCCCCGGTCAGAACCTTCATCAGCGTTGATTTTCCAGCGCCGTTCTCACCAACAACGGCATGTACTTCGCCGGGGTAAATATCCAAATCAACCCCGCCCAGTGCCTGTACGCCGGGGAAATACTTGCTGATTCCTTTTACCTCGAGCACCGGAGTTTCTTTCAATCAATATCACTTCCGTTCTAAAAGATTTAAGACATATTTGGGCAAATTGCAACGCGGTGGATCATTGACAGCGCGATGGAACAACTGTCGGTTGCAGACGCGTCTTATTCGTGCGTTCTTGAAAAATTCAGGGTGAGAGGAATGGACGGGATAGCCGACTTTAGAAAAGTGACTTAAGGAAACCCGCGCCTTTTCATGGCCTGAACCAGCAGATCGCGCGGCAAATTCTGCGGCGAACTTGCTACGGTATCACGAGCAATTGTCAATGGGGCGTGAATTGAGGCGATTCAGCCAAACAAAAAATACATGTATTAAATCGTGATGTAATATCACTCATCATAACAACGAAATTCCGCATTGTCAACGGTGGATATTAATATTTTTTTCTCTATATTTTTTAATGTTTTCTTTAAAAAACGCCTAATATCGGCGCTTTTTTGGGGGATACTTAAAAGCGGTTATTATGGCCCCGCTAAAATGATGGGGCATTACCATGATACAACATGTGGTTTTTTATAAACCACCGTATCTTTCTATCGCATCAAGCAAAATATTATAGAAATTCAGGCAATTTTCCCACATTTTGCACCGAGTGGCTGGTTTAAAAAAAGCCACCCCGCATAAACTGCCGGTGGGTTCGGCAGATGCCGGGTTTTTCAATAAAACCGAAGCATCGTTTGATTAAACAATAATATAGAGAGAGCGCAGATACGTTTCGTGGCATTTCTTTAAAATGCATCATTTCCTGCAAAAATGCGTATAGAGCACCGCAGGTATATGTCTATCCGGCTACGGTCAACACAGAAGAAGATTTCTAAAAAAGTGGTATAAATAGTACCATTTGTGGCCTTTTTAATACCATTTGACTTGCGGAGTGAGGGCGCATATAATGCGGAGTAGAAAAGTGAATCTGCATATATTTTCTTATAGTCTTGCATACAGAGGGGAGCATTTCTTATGATTGATATTCTTACCGAACAAAGAAACCGTATTTTATTTCCGGCGAAGGGCGAAGATTTTCTGCATGCCTGCATACAGGTTCGTGAAGAACTGCGTGGCGTCGCAACCCAAGGCGATATCCAACCGGCAGCCGAAGCCGCGGCTGAGTTGGCTGCTGACTTACGCTCCTTTCTCATAGAGTGGAAACTGCTGCCCTATGTAAACACAGGGGTGCTTACCACCGCAGCAATTGATGCGGAATCAGATGCTTTTCTTGCGCTTGCGCGGGAATTGGACGGCGACAAAGCCGTCGAAGCGGCACGTTGCGAGATTGAATCAATTGCGCATAGTTCCATGAAGCAGCTTGCACACTTGTATGCGGCAGGTAAGCTCAATTCCTACTGGGGGCACGATTATGCTTCTGGCATTGCGCACTCGCTGCGCCGCGGCGCGTGTTTTTCCACCAATAATCCGTGCAAAAACACGTTGTTTAAAAAGGATTTTCCCGAGCTTTATCATGCAATGCTGACCGAGATTGCACGCGAAGCTCCCGATGCCTCGCTGGAAGATAAGGTATCTCTGCTTTTTGTAAAAATCTGTGCGCGCCACGCCCGCGCATTGTTGCCCATCTTCGAATGCACAAATGAAAAATACGGCTTTTTCTGCGTTCAGGTTAACCCGTTCAATATTCCTAATGCGGACAGTACGCGTAAGATTATTGAACAGGTTGAGTTTTG
Organism: Bacillota bacterium; assembly: GCA_023461495.1. Lineage (GTDB taxonomy): Bacteria > Bacillota > Clostridia > Christensenellales > CAG-138 > JAEYLA01. The sequence goes on from JAEYLA010000042.1 coordinate 15,110, forward strand.
GCAGGAAGCGTTTAAGAAGGAACTTGGTGTCGAACGGCCAAACGTTGTCTATAAAATTCCCGCAGCAGAAAGCGGCGTGGAAGCAGCGAAACACCTTTCCAATAAAGGCTATCGGCTGTGTGTAACGCTCAACTTTACTGTGGCGCAACATGAAATATTTGCGGAAATACTCTCCAAGGCCAAAGTGCCTGGTTTTGTGGTGCTCATGGGTGGGTTGCTTGACGATAAGGTTGCCGCTGACCTTAAGGCGTTGAACATGGAGGATTTCGCCGCGCTTGGCCGCCACGCCGCGCAGGCTGTTATCCGGAAATCCTACGCTAACCTGCGAGCAAAAGGGTATGACAAATACGCCTCCATTATGACCGCCGCAGTTCGGGGACCCTGGGCTATTTCCAACACATTGGCGCCTATGGGTGGAGCTCCCTCCTGCATTACCACACTTACGGCAAAAATTAATGAATTTGACGACGCAGCTCCATTGATGGTTTCTGCCATGGACGAACCGATTGATCCCCAGATTATGAATGCGCTGATGAAGAGCAAGGTGTTCCGCCAAGCCTACGCAACGCTAGATGAGCAAGCATGGCAATGGGATTCCCTATTTTCCTTCCCGCCCTTCGTTGCTTTCTACGACCAGTTCCGTGAAGCTTATGCTGAACTGACCGAGGACGTTCGTACATTTAACGGTTAACTTCCCAAAACAACAAATGCCGGATTCCGAGAGAAAGCATCCCGGAATCCGGCATTTTTTTATTCAGACAGGCATCAGCCCAACTGCTTGTAGCTATTTAGCACGTTGTCCCTGGCGTAACGCAGGTGTGCGTCCATGCACGCTGCAGCGCGCTGCCTGTCCTTTGCCTTGATGGCGTCTAGTATTGCCTGATGTTCCTGTACCGCTACAATCTCAATGCCTGCCTCCTGTGCAGTCTGCAACGAGACCATGCCCATATTGGAGAGCAGTTCTCCCAATGAGGCGTATACGCGGTTCATCACATCATTGTGTGCAGTCTTCATTAACTCGGCGTGAAATGCTGCTTCCTGCTCATAGGCAATCACACCTTCCTGCATCTGGCTGCGCATACGGTCAATGGCACTCTGCATTTTTTCAATTTCTTTCTCTGTAGCGTTTTCTGCCGCCAATCCAGCGCAATACGTTTCCAACAGAATGCGTATTTCCATCGCCTGCGCTGCAGTGCGTTGATCGGGCAGCAGGCGCGTGCGCATGTGGCCAAGAAGTGTATCAAATGCAATTACCCGTACTGTGCAGATACCATTATTAATATCTATAATCTCGTTGTCGCGCATGGTGACCAGCGCCTCGCGGATGACCGTGCGACTTACACCCAAGTCAGCTGAAAGCTTGCGCTCGGAGGGTAGCGTGTCCCCCGCACTGAGCGAACCAACTGTCACCTGGGCCATAATATGTTCAACGACAGCAGAGGACAGTTTTTTCTTCGATGCTTTTTTATCTTCCATATTAGCTGCTCCTTCGATATATCGTAGACAAGTAAGACAGAAAACGGCCCGCGAAGGGAAGGTTTCGCCATAAGAAACCCCGGCCTTAACCCAATAGTAGCACAAAATCGGACAGAGGTGCAACATAAGTGGATTATACATTCTTAGCATGCTGCATTTGAACGAATACTAAAAAGCGAGAGGGTCAAATTATGGGTTTTTGGCTCTAAAAGACAAACAAAAACAGCTAGATTCTATCTAGCTGTCAGCTTGTCAACAAAGCGCGTGTTTAAAGAGAAGCGCGGGCTTTGCTGTGCATAGAGAAGCGAATGACAAAAGTTTGGCGCGAAGGTCATAGAGGACCTTAGCAATCTTTCTGATGTTCTGGACGGCGGCGGTGAGGAAGGCTTGCTCGCGCATGTTGGCAAGGCCGCGCATACGCGCGGTTCGCATGCCGTGCAGCTCCTTGGCATCGGCAAAGGAGCGCTCAATGGTTTCCTTGCGCCAGGAGTAAAGCAGTTTCCCCGCAGGCGTTTTTGCGTATTCCGTTGCGTCGTCCAGATAATCCTGCCAGACATGCCGCGTCACCACCCTTCTTGAGGCTTTCTCGCTCAAACATTCCTGCCGCCGGGGACAACGCTTGCATATTTGAGGATCGCTGCAGTATTCGCGGTAGCCGCTTCGGTTGGTGGTCTTATGTAAGAGCGCCTGGCCCTCCGGACAGATGTAGACGTTTCGCTCCCGTATATAGTGGAACCGGTATTTGCCCCAATGCTCCCCGGCATGCGTGTGCCGCCTGTAGCCGAGCACCGGTTGTATGCCCCTGTCGTATAGCTCCCTTGCAATGATCGAGTTGTGATAGCCCGCGTCCATACCCATATAGTCCGGTAAATATCCCAACCGCTTTTTGATCTCATCCAGGATCTCGGGTACGGGCTCGACGTCGTTTACGTTTGCCGGGGTGACATGCACGTTCACAACGATATTGCGCTTACTGTCCACTGTCCTGTGCTCACTGTAGTGGAAGCCGTCCGGCTTGCCCTGCTTGTGCAACTGGCCGCTTTCCGGATCGACCGGGCTTTGCTGGATCATTCTTGTGGGCGGAGGATCATCGTCATTCCTATCCTCAAAGGGTTTTTTCTCCAGCCGTTCCCTGTCCGCGTTGACGGCTTCGTCGAGCGCTTTCATATATGCCTTGGGCCAGATCGGAACCTCTACCGCCTGTTTTTTGTGCTTGTTCGCCTTTGCCTTGACATGCATGGAATCGGTATACAGCAGCTTCCCGTCCACCAGCCCTTTTTCCCGCGCCTGTCGCAAAATTTCATTGAATATTTGCTCCGCTATATCGTTATCCCGAAACCGTCTCTGCCGGTTGGCGCTAATCGTCGCATGATCCGGCACCTTCTGTGTGATCCCCAGGCCGCAGAACCACCGATAAGCCATGTTACACTGCACCTCCTGTGCAATGCGTACCTCGGAGCGGATACCATACAGATATCCCACAAACAGCATCCGGAACAATATTTCAGGATCAATGGCGGGCCTGCCGTTATTCAGGCAATAGAGCGGTTCACACAGCCTGTAGATAAAGCTGAAATCGATCGCAGCGTCGATTTTCCTGAGCAGATGCTCCCCTGGCACCAGCAAGTCGTATGTCACCA
>JAEYLA010000043.1 GCA_023461495.1 Bacillota bacterium
AATATGGCGAAATTGATAAACGCAAATTCAAACATATCCCGCACATAGCCCAACACCACACGGTCAATGAGGTTGCCCAAAGCCCCGGCGAGGATCAGCGCAAGGGTAATACGCATGAGCGCGTGCAGGCGCGGCCTGAATTTAACCAATACCCATGCAAGCAGCAGCATTGCAATGGAAGAGAACACGATCAACAGCCATGTACCGCTTGAGAGCATGCCGAACGCGGCGCCCGTATTGTGGGCGCTGGTCAGGTGGAATACGCCCTCCCACAGGTGCACGCTTGTGCCAAGGGGCATCAGGTACAAATCGGTCAGATACTTTACGAGCTGATCCAGCCCGACAACAAGCAGAACGATGATGGTTTCGAGCATATTACCCCCGCGTCACTTTGTTAAAACAAAACCCAGTATAACATATAGAAGAACGTAAGGCAAAGATCATCCCGCCTGCTGCATGTACCACTCATTCACCGTGCGGAAAATATCCGTACCGCGGACAGTTGCAACGCCACGGATGTCCCCGCCATAAACGATGCTGCTCATCCGAAAATACAGCATAATAAACGGCAGTTCCTGTACAAACTGCTGCTGCAGCTTTGCGTGCGCTTCGCGCATGCCGTTTTCATCCGCCGCCGCGGAAGCCGCCGAAAGGAGCGCATCCCAGCCGCCGGAGATGCTGCCATAGTTGCGCGCGCCGCCGGACGAAAGGTAGGGTGCCAGATTGCCGCTTGCCTCCATTTGAAACCCGGCGAGCGCAAGGTCAAATTCCCTGTTTGTGAGCTTCTGCTCAAATTCCCCGTTTGCCTGCTCAATGCTGAACTTTGCGGTGACCACTTCCACCTCAACGCCGGCGCTTAACAGCTGGGAAGCAAGAAGCGCCGCAGCGTTCTTGCGGTAGGTGCTCTCCGTGCTGTCATTGACAAGCAGCCTCAAATGGAGAGTTCTTGTACCCTGCTGCAAAATGCCGTCCCCGTCTTCATCCGTCCACCCGGCACTCTTTAAGAGCTGTCCCGCCTTTTCAAGATCATGGTCATATATCTTTGTGGACGCATCATACAAAAACGAATCCGGCGGTACGGGCACATCGCATACGGTGGCGCGGTTCATGTAGACGTTGGAAACAAGCGCGCTCCTATCGAGCGCATAGGCAATCGCCTTTCTCACATCCGTATTGCGCAATATGTCGCTGTTATGGTTCACCAGAAGGACTTCCGCCTCCTGCGTCATGACGTCAAGCACATTGGTGGTGCCCTCTTCCCGGTATTTGCCCGCGGAGACGGTCTTTGTGGGCACCATATTGAGCTGCCCCGCCTCATAGGAGTCCAGCGCGACGTCGTTGCTCTCGCGCGAAAGGCACTCGATGGTGCTGATATACGGCGTCTGCTTCCACCAGCGGCTGTTTGCCGTCAGCTCCACAGACATTTCAGAGCTATCCGTTACCTGATAGGGACCTGTTCCGTTCAACTCATTGGGCGTTTGCGCGCAAATCACGGGAAATCTGAGCGCGTAGAGCGCCGCCATTCCCGATTTTTTCATGGTGATGCGCACAGAATTTTCATCCGCCTGCTCATAAGCTTCGATGGCCTGTGCCGCAACGCTGTAATAAGAATCGCTGCCCAAGAGCGTCAGCTGCCCCAGGGTATAGAGCACATCCGCTGCCGTCAGCATGCCCCCCTTATGCCACATGACGTTTTTACGAAGCTGTATCGTCCACACACGCCCGGTATCGTCACTGCTCCACTTTTCCGCGAGGGAAGGGATAATGCGGTTATTGGAATCACACCGTAAGAGCGGCTCATACACAAGCGCGTACATATTGCGCATTTCTTCCGTATTGACTGTGAGCGGGCTGTAGGATGCGCCGCCCTCACTGCGGAAGGGGTTGCGCGGGATGGGAATGCGCAGCGTCCCGCCGGCGATGGGCTGCGGCTCTGGTGTTGCGGTCGGCACCGCAATGGGCGTCGCGGCCGGCTCCGGCGCATTCTTCGCCCCGCAGCCGGCAAATAGCAGCACGGCTGCAATCACGCTAGAAAGCGTCCGGATAAAGCGTCTTGTATTTTTCATATGCACGCTGCACCTTTTCCACATACTGCTCCGTTTCCGCAAAGGGGATGTTCCTGAGCTGCCCCTCTTGCGAAACGGCGGGGTCCTTTTTCCATTTGTCCACATTGCCGTGGCCTGCGTTGTAAGCCGCCAAAGCGGAAGGGCGGTCCTGCTGATATCGGTCGAGCACGAAGCGCAGATACCAGCAGCCCAGACGGATATTATACTGCGGCACCTTAAGCTGTTCAGGATCGTATCCCGTAAGTTTGAGCTTCCCCGCAATCCATTCCCCGGTGTCCGGCATGATCTGCATCAGGCCCACAGCGCCCACAGGACTCACGGCCGCGGGACGGTTGGAGCTTTCGCAATGGATCATGGCCGCAACAAGATACGGATCAAGCGCAAATTCCTCGGCGCTCATCCCGATCTCCTCCGGATACAACAGCTTGTAGGTACGCTTCTCCAGCTCACGCCCGGCATAGAGGGCGATGAGCACCGCAAGCAGGAGCAATACCGCCGCAAGCATCAGCCTGCCGCCTCTTTTCTTTTTGGGTTTTGGTTTGCGTTTTGCCTGTTCCAATTGGTTTCCTCTGTTCTGTATGTTGCCGCCTGTGCTTAAAGGGCCGCGTACAATGCCTCCACCTGCGCAAAAAGCGCGCCTTCATCCAAAGAGTTGTCGATGCGCTGCGTTGCGAACGCCCGTTTTTCTTCCTCCGACATCTGCCGGCGGATGCGCGAAAGCGCGTCCTGCCTGCTGCAACGGTCCCGCTTCATAATGCGCGCGACACGCATCTGTTCGTCCGCCTCCACCAGCCAGACCGCATCCATATCGGCATGCATGCCGCTTTCAATCAGCAGCGGCACATCCCAGAATACGACGGCACCCGGCACCCGGCTGCGGATTTCTTTTTCTTCCTGCAGCAGTATCCCCCGCACCATGGGATGTAGAATGGCGTTTACCGCGAGGCGTTCGGATTCTGAAGTAAATATGACCTTTGCAAGCGCGGGACGGTCAAGCGCGCCTTCTGCTGTTAAAATGCCTGCGCCATAGCGCGCTATAAGCAGCTTCAATCCTTCTGAGCCCGGGGCCACCGCCTTGCGCGACGCGGCGTCCGCATCCAGCACGGTTGCCCCAAGTGTGCGAAGGTAAGCGGAAACGGTGGATTTCCCCGCGCCCATGCCGCCCGTAAGCCCAATGCGTTTTCCGGTCTTTTCACTCATTTCGTATCATACCAGCTGTGCCCGCTTTTAACCTCCGCAACAAGCGGTACGGATAGCTGCATGGCGTTCTGCATACAGTCGCACACAATCTCGCTCACGCGGCATTCTTCCTCCGGCGGGCAGTCTAAAATCAATTCATCGTGCACCTGCAGCACAAGGCGGCTTTTGAGGTGTTCTTCCCGCATCGCCATATCCACGCGCACCATGGCAAGCTTGATGATATCCGCCGCCGTTCCCTGTATGGGCATATTCATCGCCACGCGTTCCCCAAAGGAGCGGGTGTTGTAATTGCCGCTTTTCAGTTCCGGAAGCTCGCGCCTCCTGCCCAAAAGGGTTTTTACATAGCCATGCTCCCGTCCGCTTTCGATGCTGCCCTTCATATAGGCGCGCACGCCCGGGTAACGATCCAAATACCGCTCGATATATTCACCCGCGCGCTTGCGGGTGATGCCAAGGTTGCGCGAAAGCCCAAAGTCCGAGATGCCGTATACAATGCCAAAGTTGACGGCTTTTGCGGCGCTTCGCTGTTCCTGGGTAACATGCTCTGGCAAGGTACCAAACACCTCCGCGGCGGTCTTTAAATGGATATCCCCGCCTTCTCGGAAATTTTCCTGCATGGCCTCGTCAGCGCTGATGTGCGCAAGGAGCCTCAGTTCAATCTGCGAATAGTCCGCACCCACGAGTACATTGCCCTCGGACGCCACAAACGCCTTTCGGATCTCTCTTCCCAGCGCCGTGCGCACGGGGATGTTCTGCAAATTTGGCTCCGTGCTGGAGATGCGCCCGGTCGCCGCCACGTTCTGGTTAAAGCTTGTATGTACGCGGCCATCCTCCGGCGAGCGCACGGCAAGCAGGCCGTCGATAAACGTGCTCTTGAGCTTGGTTAAAAACCGATATTCCTGCACATGCGGCACGATGGGGTGCTGCTCCATGAGCGTCTCCAATACATCCGCATCCGTAGAGTACCCGGTCTTTGTCTTGCGCTGGGCGGGAAGCCCGATCTTATCAAATAAAATATAGCCCAGCTGCTTGGTGGAGAGGATGTTGAAAGGTTCGCCCGCAAGCTCATAAATCTCGCCTGCGAGCTCGTCAATACGGCGCTTGAACTGCGTGTCAAGCTCCCTAAGGGTCTCCTGATCCACCCGGAAGCCCTGCTTTTCCATGCGGAACAGAACGCCGATCAATGGCCTCTCCACCGTTTCATAGAGCGGCATCAATTCCATCTCCTGCATTTCCCGCATCATAGCCTCGCTAAGCGTAAATAGCATGCAGGCGTCGGGCTTGTTGACGTGCAGGCGTTCCTGAATAAGCGCCTCAAGCGAGGGTGCAGGCCGTGTCGCGTTGATGAGATAGTCCGCAATCATGGCGTCAAACCACAGGCCATTGAGCTTGATGCCCTGCCGGGAAAGCAGGTGCATCCACTTTTTTGCGTCAAACAGCAGCTTCTTCGGACGCTCCGCCCGGAACAGTTCCTCCAGCGCCAGCAGCACCTCGCCCATATCAAGCCCGGGGGTCAACAATGTCCCCGCAAGGCTCACGCGGTATTGCCTGCAGCCTTCCGCCGCAAGAAACAGCGCTTCCCCTTCCGCGTGGAACGCAAGATATTCCGCGTCCCGCAATTCTTTTGCCGCAGCGTGCAATGCGGGCATATCCGAAAGTTCCACGGTTTCCCGCTTTTGCTGCTCCTTCTGATCAGGTACAGCCGCGGAAGCTTCCTGCATGTTCGGCAAACGGTTTGCAATGGCGTTTAGCTGCAGCGCGCGCAGGCGCGGCAACGCCCCCGCCATTTTTGCGGGCACAAACGCGCTTTCCTGTAAAGTGACGGTCAGCGGCGCATCCGCATGGATGGTGCCAAGGCGGTAGCTCATACGCGCAAGCTCCGCGTTTTCCTTCACTTTTTCTCCCAGCTTGCCCTTGATTTCTCCCGCATGGGCAAGCACTTCTTCAAGCGTACCGTATTCTGCAAGCAGCTTGACGGCTGTCTTTTCTCCAACGCCGGGGATGCCCGGGATATTGTCCGAATTATCGCCCATAAGGCCTTTTAAATCCCGCATGCGGTCAGGCGTGAGCCCATAGGCGGCCAACAGCGCCTGCTTGTCCATCTCCTCAGTATCGGTGATGCCTTTTTTCGTCAAAAGCACATGCGTCCGGTCGGTAATCAGCTGCAGCGCGTCTCTGTCCCCCGTTACCAGCAGGGAGTCTACGCCCTCTCTTTCCGCCATACGCGAAAATGTGCCCAAAATATCGTCCGCCTCATACGTTTCACAGGTGCAGACGGCAATCCCCATTTGCTCTAACAAGTCCTGAAGCAGCGGAAACTGCGGCCTTAAATCTTCCGGCGTTTCCCGCCTGCCTGCCTTATACGCCTCATACTCCGTATGGCGGAACGTAGGGCCGTGCAGGTCAAACGCCACAACGAGATAATCCGGCTTCTTTTCCATCAGCTTTAAAAGCATGCTCAAGAAGCCGTGCACCGCTCCGGTTGGCGTACCCTCCCTGCTTGTCATTGCAGGAAGCGCGTAATAAGCGCGGTGCATCAAGCTGTTTCCGTCGATCGCGATGAGCAGTTTCTCTTTTTGCTGTTCCATGCCTCTCCCCGTTGCCGTACACCGGCCCACTCAATTGTTTCCTTTGTATAGGGTTCTTACTCCACCACGTCGTAAACCATCTGTGATCTAGGAACGCCGACCATAATCGCTTCGCGCAGGATGGAGATTACTTCCTCTACACGGCTTTCATCATTGACATAGAGCGTACACACGGGCTCCTCCGGATTCACCACGTCTCCAAGACGCTTGTGCATCACAAGTCCTACCGCGTGGTCGATCGTGTCTTCCTTACGTGCGCGGCCCGCGCCTAAAAGCTGCGCCGCAAGGCCGATCTTCGCAGCGTCCATTTCCTGAATGGTACCCGCGGCTTCAAGATACACCGGCACATGCCGCTTCACCTTGCACAGCTCATCAATTTTATGGAGATCAATATAGGAGGCATCGCCACCTTGAGCGCGCACCATTTCCCTTAATTTTTCAAGCGCGGCGCCCGAAGTCAGTACGGCTTTAAGTTTTTCGCGCGCCTCCTGCTCTCCGTCCGCCAGGCCCGAAAGCCGCAACATATGGGAGGCAAGCAGCATGCACACTTCATAAAGCGGGTCGCCCTCGGGCAGCTTGCCACTCAAAAGTTCCACCGCCTCGCGCACTTCAAGCGCATTGCCTACGGCAAGGCCCAGCGGCTGGTTCATATCCGTAATCACGGCGACGACGTGACGCCCCAAGTGCTTGCCGATCTCCACCATGGTGGCGGCAAGCGCCTTTGCATCCTCCAACGTTTCCACAAACGCGCCGGTGCCGACCTTGACGTCGAGCACAATCGCATCCGCACCCGCAGCAAGCTTCTTGCTCATGACGCTTGACGCGATGAGCGGAATGCTCTTTACCGTGCCCGTTACATCGCGCAGCGCATACAAAAGCTTATCCGCGGGCACGAGGTTACCCGTCTGCCCGATGACGGAAAGCCCCAGTTCCTTCACCTGCGCTTGAAAGCGGTCCATGGGCTGCTCAATCATAAGGCCCGGAATGCTCTCAAGCTTATCAAGCGTGCCGCCCGTGTGCCCAAGGCCCCTTCCCGACATTTTGGCGACCTTTCCGCCGCACGCGGCAACAAGGGGCGCTACCACAAGTGTCGTCGTATCGCCAACGCCGCCGGTGGAATGCTTATCCACCTTGACGCCCGGGATATCGGAAAGCGTCACAACATCGCCCGAATGCATCATGGCCATGGTCAAATCCGCCGTTTCGCGGCCATCCATGCCCGAATAGCACACCGCCATTAAAAACGCGGACATCTGGTAATCCGCCACTTCGCCCTTGACAAAGCCCTCAATGAGAAACTTGATCTCTTCGCCAGTAAGCGCATGCCCTTCCCGCTTCTTCATGATCAAATCCACAGCGCGCATGGATGCTTCCCCCTTATGTCTTGGTTTCTATAAAATCCTGCACTCGGGCTAAAAAGGCCGCCACGCGCGCGTTTGCTGCGGACAGCCTTAAGTCTTTTCCTGTTGACTTATTGTACCATACCCGTTTATACGCGTGCAAGGACGGGGCTTTCCCGGTTTGTAAACAAGTTAAAAATTCCCCTGCAGGTACTGCAGGGGAATTGGGGGAAAGTATATAGGGAACTTATCTAAAGTACCGCTTGGTGTTTGATAAACGTCCCATTTTGAAGTTCCGAAAATGCCTGGCGCAATTCCTGCTGCGTATTCATCACGATCGGCCCGCCCCAAGCGA